>JBCCLI010000337.1:0-7427 GCA_039026975.1 Bacteroidota bacterium
CATTACTCGCCTCATTGTACAGGTAAATGGAAGACCCGTTTCTACCCAAAGAGGAAACATTGCCAGAAATACTGATTTACAAACTACTGTAGAAATACCTCCTGAAAATTGTGTGGTTTCTCTTATAGCGGAAAACAGACATGGAAGTAGTGAGGCTGTCAGCATAGACGTGGCCTGGAGTGGCTCTCTCAGTATCAGCTATGAGCTTCAGAAGCCTAAACTGTACATCCTGGCTGTAGGCGTAAGTGAGTATGAACAGTCAGCTTATAATCTGGCTTATGCTGATAAAGATGCGGAGGCCTTCATGGAGGTTTTACAGAAACAACAAGGCCTATTATACAGCAGAGTTATCCCTAAGATTTTCACTAATCGGCAGGCTACAAAGGATAATATTCTGGATGGACTGGACTGGCTAATCAAAGAGACTACCCAGAATGATGTGGCTATGATCTTTTTTGCCGGACATGGAAGAGAAAATAACCGGGGAACCTTCTATTATTTACCTTATGGAGCAGATGTAGATAATATGAGGAGAACCTGCATTATGCGAGAAGAAATCAAGGATACAGTAGCTACCATCTCAGGGAAGATACTGGTGTTTATGGATGCTTGCCATTCCGGGTATTTGATGGATAATAATTCCCGAAGGAGCCTGCCTGATATGACTCGCATTATCAATGAGTTAATTTCAGCTGAGAATGGAGCTGTGGTATTCTCTTCCTCTACGGGCAGACAGTTCTCCCTGGAAAATCCTGTTTGGGGACACGGGGCATTCACTAAGGCCTTAGTAGAAGGCCTGGCAGGAGAAGCAGCCTATAAAGAAAATGCTAAAGTAACCTGTAAATCGCTAGACTTATACATTACCTATAGAGTGAAACAGCTTACTAAGGGGAAGCAGTCTCCTACCACTAACTTTCCGCCTAATGTAGAAGATTTCCCCATAGCTATTATGGCAACCTAATGCATTCACAAATGGAACGTACTTTTAAACCAGCTGGCTATTCTTCTCTCTCTCCTTACCTCATAGTAGAGGATGCCGGGAGGCTAATTAAGTTAATGGAGGCCGTCTTTGAGGCAAAACTCCTTAGGAGATTTGATTTTCCTAATGGAGACCCTATGCATGTAGAGCTTAAAATAGATGATACGGTACTTATGATTACTACGGCTACTGAGACTTGGCCTTCCGCTCCTGTCATGCTACACGTGTATGTACCTGATGCACAAGCCTGCTTCCAAAAGGCATTAGGGGCCGGATGTGAATCACTCAGGGAACCCGTAGTGGAGGAAGGAGATACAGACCTAAGGGGCATGTTTAAGGACTTTGCTGGAAATACATGGGCCATAAGTACCCAACAAAAAAACTCCTGATCGCATGAATCAGGAGCTTACTAACTACTACTACTACTACTACTACCCTGTTGAGATGACTATATTTCTGTGATTTCTCCACTTTCCAGATCTACCATAAAGGTTCTACCTTGAATGGAAATGGTTGCTTTTCCCTGGTCTATGAAGACTATTGATCCTTCAAAACTGTAAGGACTTCCCTGGGGACCTATACCTGTCAATGTGTAGGTGGCGGTTCCACCTGTGATGGATTCAGAAGGTAAATCGAGAATTAATCCATCAAGGGTAAAGGTGGCTGAAGCACTGGTGGTGGATTTATTGAAGATCTTGGACTCCCAGGTTCCTGAACGAGTATAGGTACCATTCAATTCAAAAGAGGTATAAAAGTTATTTAGCTTACTCAAGGTCCAGCTAGACCCTCCACTGTTAGATGAGGCCATTCTGGGACCATCAAAAGAAGAAGAATAGGTCAACTCATAGGCAAATGCTTCAGGAAGATTGAACTGATCACAGCTTGTCTCGTAGGTATAGGCTACCTGCGCATTGAAAGAAATAGGAGATCCAGCCTGGTTAGTCCAGCTTAAGGTACTATCCTGGGTAAACCCACATACGCTATTTTGACTACTAGTGGCTGACTCATTAGAGGTCTCGGCTACTTCAGCAGTCATCCCCGTTAACCCGGCAGAAGAACTTGCGAGGGAAGTCCCTACAATTTCTGCAGCTTCTTCAGTGGCCATCCCAGCAGCAGAGGGGGTATCACTATCATTATCAGTACAGCTAACAGCAGTTATGAGAACAAAGGGAATTAAGAATGTATAAATCGTTTTCATAGTTTCTTTCTTTCATTTCTATAAGCCGGCTTCTTTCAAATTGTACTCACCCATTTTCAAAAAACCTGTCACATGGTGGTTCAACCATTCAACTTACTCCTTCTTCAAATCAGTTAGAACAATAACCATTTATTTCTTAAAACGTAATGTATTTATACCTGTATCATATTTTTCGAATAAACAAATATACTGTATGTCTGATCTTGCTCCCTGTAAAACCTGTAAGAAGGATATTTCTCCACGTGCAGAAGTTTGTCCCAACTGTGGAGAGCCGCAACCGGTATCCCCCTCTTCTGAAGAATCCACCAAGGTTCATAGAGACTATTTCAGTTGGTGGTTGACAGGAATTATCATGTTTATTGCTTATTTCTGGACCAAGTGCTCAGTTGCTTAGGAGCTACTGTAAGCCGGTAAGGGTATTTTTCAAAAAAGGACTTTAGCATGGAATGGTAAAACTCAGGTATTCCGTTTCTCCAGTCAATTAAATACTGACAAATATTGAACTATTCCCCTTCCATCAACCCTTAATTACTGGTAGAATTAACGGATATTTACCTAATTAGGATTCTCAAGACGTCCATTTATTTACCTATCCATATTATCCCTATGTACAAAATACTGTCATTAGATGGAGGAGGTAGTTGGTCTGTTCTCCAACTACTTACACTACAAGAAAAGTATGGAAATATGTCAGGACACGAGATCCTGAAAAAGTTTGACTTAATTGTAGCTAACTCCGGAGGGAGTATAGTATTAGCTGCCTTAAGTGAGAACTATACCCTCCAAGAGGCGCTGGATTTATTCTATAAAGCAGAGAATAGATCCATGATTTTTAGCAAGAATAGCTTCAAAGAGAAATTCTTTCCCGTAGGCCTTATACAATTGAGAAGTACATTTGGGCCCAAGTACAGTACGGTCAGGAAGAAAAAGGCCTTTGAGAAACTTTTCCCTACAGTAGATACATTACCTCTGTCAGCACTTCCTGCACACATAGGGAATCCCAAGCTCAGAATCATCATAGCTACCTATGATGCACTCAATAACAGGGCTAAATTCTTTAAGTCTTATGGAAGTGAAAAACCTACATTTGATTCTGTACCCATCACTAAGGCCATTCACGGCTCCTCAAACGCCCCCATTCAATACTTTGATTTTCCAGCTAAGTTTAAAGCTGGGAATACAAACACATGGTACTATCTATGGGACGGTGCCTTAGGAGGATTTAATAACCCAACTGTAGCTGCCTTAATAGAAGCTATCAAAGCTG
The DNA here is from genome assembly GCA_039026975.1 of Bacteroidota bacterium. Lineage (GTDB taxonomy): Bacteria > Bacteroidota > Bacteroidia > J057 > J057 > JBCBKZ01. The sequence continues at coordinate 3,445 of JBCCLI010000337.1, forward strand.
ATATACCCTTAGATAACATTAAGATGGTGAGTCTTGGAACCGGAAAAAAGTTAATGTCTGTAGAGGATAAGCGAGACTTTTATGACAACATGGACATTACCATTCAGAACCGTTTCTACAAATTCAGGTTTTCAAGCTGGAAACATCAAATTGCCTACTTCTTCTCCACAGTTCTAAACCAAGCGAAGACCATCCTTTATGAACCCCCTGATTGGGCAAACTATGTGGCCATGATGTTCTTAAGACAAGCACAGAATAAAGACATCCCTAATAACTTTATCCGCCTAAGTCCTATGATTCATATCGGGAAAGGAACACCAGAAGCAGTCAAACCCCTCCTAAGAAAGCTATATAAGCTGGATATGGACCTCACCAGGGATGAAGATGTTCAACTATTGACAGATGCTTTTACAGAATGGAAGGCGGGCAACATCAAGAACCAACCCATAGAATACCGACTTAGACATGATAAAAAGAAAGATGAGGATGAATTAATCTATGAAACTGGGGATGAATACTTCCGGCAAGCCATGGACAGATGGACATAAAGAAAATCGGGATGCTACCTACTAGCATCCCGAAAAACTGTCCCCAAATTATTTCTTTATTCTACTCTTAAGGAATCTACTGGCTTAGCCTGAGCGGAAATGATAGTAGACCTAAGAATGGTTAATAAGGCTAGTCCCATGACCATTATTACTGGGAGAATAAACAGATCAACCTGAAGTCCTATTCTGGTGGGATACTCCTGCAACCATGAAGTTATGGCCCAGTAGGTGAAAGGAACTGCTATGAGTCCAGCAAAAATGACCAGGAATAAAAAGTCTTTTAATAAAAGCCCCAGTATATGCTGGTAGGTAGCACCCAGCACCTTGCGTATGCCTATTTCTTTGGTTCTTCTTACTAGGGCATACGAGATTAACCCAAATAGCCCTAGACAAGCTACTGCCACTGCCAGAAGGGAGAAAAGACTGAAGATTTTTCCTGATGTCTGTTCTGCCTTATACAGCTGCCCATATTTTTCGTCTGCAAAGAAATACTCAAAAGGATTTCCTGGGAAGGTTTGCTCAAAGGATTCTTGCATGTGAGGAATTACCTGTTCCAGGGAAGCTGTTTCCACCTCGAAAGACTGATAATCTCCTACGTAGGGATAGTATCTGTAGAGCGTGGGAAGAGGATTATTTTTCAATGATCTATGGAAGTAGTCTTTAAATACCCCTTTCACTTTCAACTTATCTCCCCATTGATTAATCTCTACCCCTATAGCTTCCTCAGGAGAACTAAATCCTAAGTGAGCTACGCCAGCTTCATTTAGCATAGTATAGTTAGAATCTTTGAAAGCCTCTAATGAGAAATTTTCTCCTGCAATGATTTCAATTCCATACAGATCCATATACTGAGGGTTAATCCATTGCCGGTCAAACTGTACGCCTTCACTGGCTGGTTGTCCCCACAAACGGGTACCTCCTACATTAAACTTATCCGTAATCCCAGGGACGGAGGATGAGGTAGCAGAAGCAGACACCCCGGCTGTATTTTCCATCGTATTGATAAAAGAAGCCATCTTATCATTATAGGTGGAATCTGTTACTGCAGGCCCTCTGACCACTAAAATCTGCTCTAGGCTCACTCCTTTTTCATGGTCTTGCATGAAACTCAGCTGCCGAAAAATGGTGAAGGTAGCCCCTATCAGGATGATAGAAGTAGCAAACTGAAAGATCACTAATCCCTTTCTTAGCTGGTTATGAGAAAAGAGCGGCGTAGCCCCTGTATTAGGAAGGTTGAACGTTCCTTTCAATGAATTGGCAGGATTAAAGGAAGATAGAACCATAGCAGGGTAAAATCCTGAGATAAAAGCCCCGACGAAGGTTACTAGTAAAAGGACTGGTATAAAGTAGGGTAAATCCCAAAGTGTAAATCCTGATTCTCGTCCAGCTAATAAATCCAGATAAGGGTTGGTGAGCTGGTAAATGTATAGTCCTATGATAGCTGCCACTACATTGATGACTAATGCCTCAAATAGAAACTGTCCTACCAAATGACTTTTCGTAGCCCCATTAGTCTTTCTTACGCCTACCTCTTTTCCTCTATCAACTGCTCTGGCTGTAGATAAATTGATGTAATTAATCCAGGCGATAATAATAATCAGGAATCCTATGATGGTGAGAAAGCCCACTGTCTTCGCATCCCCATTAGGCTTAAACTCTTCCAGAAAGTTTGAGGTCAAATGAATATCCTTAACTGGCATGAGGCTAAAGAGCATTTTATGATTGTAGGCCTCCAGTTGTTCTTTCTGATTTTCTGCTACAAAATCATTTAACTTTTGAGCCAGTTCTACAGGGTCTGTTCCTTCTTGTAATTGTACATAGGTTAGAAATCCGTCCCAGTACCAGGCCGTTTCTACATCTTCACTCCAGGTTTTGATCATGGTGGGATAAGAAACTAATATGTTAAAACCCAGGTGGGTATCCGCTGGAAGATCTTCTACTACTCCGGCTACCTCTATTTCCCCAGTCCCACTTACCGTAATCTGTTTTCCGGTGGGGTCTTCATTCCCAAAATATTTTTTGGCTGTAGACTCCGTCATGACCAGGGTGTAAGGCCTTTCCAACCCTGCTTTAGGGTCACCATAAACTGTTTTCAGGGAGAATAAATCTATGAGAGAACTCATCCCAAAATAGCAGTCAGGCTCCCTAAACACCTTATCTTCATATTCACAAATGGAAGATTTAGCATGCAGTTTCCCAAAGTCTAGTACCTCTGGAAATTGCTCCTTCATGGCATTTCCAACGGTAGCAGCCCCACCAGACCACTGAGTGGAAAGCTCTCCCGCATCATATCTGTCCAAATGTACTCTGTAAAGTTCTTTCCCTTCCGTTAAATGGGTATCATAATTTTTCTCAAAAATGACGTATTGCCACACCAGGAGGGTAGCGGCTATGCCTATAGAAAGGCCAAGTATATTCAAACCTAGATATAAAGGGTTGCGCTTAAGATTGCGCCAGGTGATTAAGAGGTAATTGCGAAGCATGATGCGAAATAATTGAAGTTACTTTAATAGGTGTGCCAATTTTCATTCCACTATTATAAACAGCTGATAAACAATAATTTAACACATCTCTAATCTTCATTTCTTCTTTTTTATGTTTCATACTGAAACAAAGAAATGTGCCGGACTGGGACGATAAGAGACCCTTCCTCTCAAAATAATAGTGAGCACAAAAAGCCACAAAGCCAGATGACCTTTTTTGAAAGACACCCCCTGAGATGAAAATTTGGCCTCTTAAGTCGAATTCAAGGACTTCCCCCTTAACATCACCTGATTCTCCTGCGCGCAGGGGTGAATGAACGCGGGGAGGATGGCTTGTGGGAAGGCCTTAGCTTGTTCGTTCTTGTTTTTGGCTTCGTTTTCAACAAGGAAAATGAAGAAGAGCGACTGATAGAGAAACTCTTTACATGTACTTCAATAGCCGATTTATTTCAAAAAGAACCTTTACCCGTGCTACGTCGCCTGCAGCGAGCCCTTCTTTTTTCCAAAGCAAAAAAAGAAGGAGAAAATGCATCGCCCCTCCAATGCAAGGCTGTACTCCTCCCACAACCCATGGAGGAACGGCTAGCCCGCTTTGTGCATGAGTTATAGAAATATTCTAAATGATCTATATCCAGTACGGCTACCCTTATTTTACAGAGGAATGCACGAATGAACACCAATGATCTACACTGCATATATGAATCGGTGGCAAAAAATTCCTATCTGAAAGTCAGGAAGAACCCGAAGAAAAGACATCAAGCTTGGCCAATAGGTGGCCATCGTACAGGAAGATCATTAGTCATCAGGAAAGTCTCCAGGTATATTCGGGATGCTGTGGATAAGCATCCCGAATATACCTGTTCCTAGAGAATTTACTAGTCAACTCTTAACGAATCAACTGGCTTAGCCTGTGCAGAGATAATGGTTGACCTTAAGATGGTAAGCAAGGCCA
>JBCCLI010000338.1:0-7399 GCA_039026975.1 Bacteroidota bacterium
AACCAGTCTAAGCCCTCCTGGTTAGGGGTCCAGTCAAGTGCCCCAATGAAGATGATCAGATTAGCGTCAGAGTTCCGCGGAGCATCCATATACTTGTCCAGGTTTTCAAATCCCATCCCCACCTGGGAAACATGGTACTTAGGGGCTAGCTTAAGCTGATTTTTAATCCGCCTTTTGATAGGATCTACCGGGCCTTCTTTTTTAAACTTGTCTATCACCCAGTCTTCTACGCCGTTTTCTGTTAACTGATCCAGAAACTTCTGATCAGTAGATCCCTTTTTCTCTACGGTAGCCATGATTTGGTTTACATATTCCTTTGTGAATTCTCCAAACTGCTTCTTGTCTCTATCCGTGATAGGAATGACCAAATCAAAGGTAGACTTCCCCATAGCTACCCTTTCAAAGTCCCTCAGTCTTTTCGCTGTTTCTTCCAGGTAAATTTTCTTGACAAAATTCTTTTCCTTCTTGGCCCTTCTTTCCCAAATCTCATGTTCCACATTATGTGCTCGTAACGCTACTACTGCCTTAGGCGCTTTTTCTCTGACAGTATCCAGATAGTTCATCATAAATAGGGTTTCCATCTGAACTACATCGAAGGCATCTTTCGCGAGAATTCTCTCCAGTTCGTCCCTGAAGGATTCTGACTCAAATCTAACTACGTGATAGGATACATCATCAAAGAGTAGGTTGGAAAACATGTCCCAAAAGTTGAGGTTGGTATTAACCTCTACGGCTGACCAGTTAGCTTTCATTTGGGCCTCTTCCGGTAGCTCTCCAATATTCGCGATTCTGTGTTTGGGGGTATTCATGGCTAGTACACTCACCTCATGTCCTTCCTCATGAAATGACTGCACCATGTTATACATAGCTATACTCCCTCCGTCATTTGGAGGGTAGGGAAACTTGCTACAGATCATCAGAATCTTCATGCCACAAATATAGGGGGACAAATGGTATTCTCGGCAGTAGGATATAAGGCGAATTACTTCCTTTTCTGACCAAAAAATCTTAATTTCTAAGAACGACCAATCTTTAATACTACCCGCGTATGAAAAATTACCAACCTCATCAAATCAAAAATGTGGTTCTCTCCGGCAGCTCCAGAGCGGGGAAGACCACTTTATCTGAATGCATGATGTTTGAAGGCGGTGTGCTGGACAGAATGGGATCAGTAGAAGTAGGCAATACCGTTTCTGATTATCATGAAATTGAACAGGAAAGAGGCCATTCGGTCTTTGCATCTATTCTCCATACAGAATGGAGGGGCACTAAAATTAATTTGATAGATAGCCCCGGACAGGATGACTTCTCTGGAGAACTTATTAGTGCCTTAAGAGTATGTGATACGGCATTAGTTACCATTAACGCCCAGTATGGTGTGGAGGTAGGAACCGAGCTTACCTGGCGGTACCTCAAAGAGTATAATAAGCCCTCCATTTTTGTAATTAACCAGGTAGACCATCACAAAGCAGATTTTCAACAATCCCTGGATACCCTCCATCAGCAGTTTGGGCAGGGGGTAACCTTAGTCCAGTATCCCTATAATCCGGGAGAAGGCTTTAATTGTATCATCGACCTATTAAAAATGGTGATGTATAAGTTTCCAGAGGGGGGGGGGAAACCAGAGAAACTTCCTATTCCCGAGGAAGAAAGAGAAAAAGCAGATGAACTTCATAACAAGTTAGTAGAGGCAGCTGCAGAGCATGATGATAGCTTAATGGAGTTGTACTTTGAAAAAGGAGAGTTGGATGAAGACGAGATGAGAAAAGGAATTAGGATAGGCATGCTTCACAGGGATTTATTTCCTGTATTCTGTCTGTCAGCTAAGAAAAATATGGGAAGTGGGAGACTGATGGGCTTTTTAGGGAATGTAGCGCCCTCTGCGGGAGATATGAATCCTGAGATCAGTCTCACAGAGCAGGAGATCCACGTAAATGATGCAGATACTACACTTTTTGTATTTAAAGCCAGTAATGAAAAACACACAGGCTCCATGAGTTTCTTCAAGGTGTGTTCTGGTAAATTAAAGGCTGGTGATGAGTTATACAATCTAGCTAACAGTTCCCGAACCAAAGTGAATCAGCTGTATATGATTGATGGGAACCAGCGGCATTCGGTTACAGAATTGTGTGCGGGGGATATAGGCGCTACCGTCAAGCTAAAAGACGTACACACTAATCATACCTTGCGGTCCAAGAATGATGATATGGAGATTAAACCTATCACATTCCCAGCTCCTAAGATAAGGACGGCCATAGAAGCAGATAATAAAGGGGACGAAGAAAAAATGGCTGCTGCCCTTACTAAGCTACATGCAGGGGATCCCACCCTGATACCAGAGTATCCAAGAGAACTGCGGCAGACCATCTTGCACGGGCAGGGGGAACTCCACCTGCAGGCAAATAAATGGATGTTAGAGCATGTGTATGGGGTCAAGGTGAAATTCATTGAGCCTAGAATCTCTTACAGAGAGACCATTCAGAAGCCAGCAGAAGGCTATTACAAACATAAAAAACAAAGCGGGGGATCAGGCCAATACGCGGAAGTGTACCTAAAAATAGCCCCTTACGTTGAGAATATGCAGCATCCTGATGCGCTGAAAGTAAGAGTGACTGATCCCATAGAGTTACCATGGGGAGGGACCCTTTTATTCTGCAACTGTATTGTAGGGGGAGTCATAGATAATAGATTCATGCCTGCTATTCTGAAAGGCATACGAGAAGTCTGTGAGAATGCTCCTTTGACGGGCTCTTATGCCAGAGATATGGCAGTATATGTGTATGATGGGAAAATGCACGCAGTAGACTCCAATGAAATATCCTTTAAGATTGCCGGTCAGCAAGCCTTCAAACAGGCGTTTATGGATGCATCGCCTAAACTACTTGAGCCTGTGTATGAGGTGAGCGTCATGGTACCTGAGGAATACATGGGTGACGTCATGACAGACCTTCAGGGGAGAAGAGCCATAGTGGAAGGGTTTACAAGTGAAGGCGTATACCAACATATTACGGCTAAAGTACCTTTAGCTGAGCTATATAAGTATGCTACCTCCCTAAGTTCTATTACCCAGGGAAGAGCTAGCCATACAAGGAAATTCGCTTGTTATTCACAGGTATCTTCTGACGTTCAAGCTAAACTCGTAAATGGAAAAGTATCTGAGGCTGTGTAACAGTTTCAGCAAGCACATAAATTATGATAAGAGAATTCCGGTAGGGATTCTCTTTTTTAGGCGCCTGCAGGGGGTTTTACTTCATAAATTTCAGAGTCAGAAACCTCTAATAGAATCATCTCACATTTCCCTGATGCGCCTTTCAGGAGTTCTGGATAATTATCCAGTGTAAGCTCCTCTCCCGTATTAGCTATCCAATCCAAGATTCTTTCAGGTTCCTCATCATACAAGAAATGGAACTGCACAGATTCTTGATTATATCTGTCATTGATTAGCAGGCTAATCATATTTACAGGTGCATGAAACTTAGCATGTAGCAAGGTGTGAGTATTACGCAAAACTCTACTACCTTCTGGATTTACCGTTTGCCCCTCGTGTAACTTTCCTTCTACATCATCAAGATCCTCCCATCCAAAACATTCCAGAATCATGTTGAAGAGGTTGATATCGCGAAGCTGGGATGCATTCAAATCAATTTTCTTCATACAGAATTATCTCTACCCATAACAAAAGTAGGGGCCTTGATATTGCATTAAAAAACAATTATTTGACTTATGTTACACTTAAGTGGAAATGTTAAGAATTAGCTTATAACATTAGGTGTGTATGTATCGTTCTCTAATCTTTTGCCTTCTTTTTTCTGGCTTATTCAGGAAGAAAAATATCAGGATTCTTGGATAAAAACCGCCTTCTGGACCTCCTCAGTGCCTCTTTTGGTAAGAAGTTAGCCATGACATTATTCTTTTTATACAAATACGGGAAATTATAAATACTTAGTATTATACCATAATACATATAGTATTAATTTTATTATTTATCCAATGAATAGTAAATAATCCAGCACTTATTTAGTAGTCAGGAGATTAGTAATCGATAAATGGAAGTAAGCATCCTTTTCCGCTTATTCTGATAAGCAGAAAATGGAGGATAAAGAGGCGTTTTTCCACAGTTTTTGTGGGTTTTAAGGCTTTTATGGGGAGAAATAAATAAGTATTTTGCATGTTCCATTTAATGGATAATTAATACCTCCCCTCAGCCTAGTTAAGTTAAGTTTTATTGAAGGGGATAATAGCAAGCTAGAGAAGAGCAATATGTCTGAAGAATCCAGACCTCGGATCATCACCCGAATCATAGAGGACGAAATGAAACACGCTTACATCGACTATTCGATGTCAGTTATAGTTTCAAGGGCGTTACCAGATGTCAGAGATGGCTTAAAGCCGGTACATAGAAGGGTCCTCTACGGAATGATGGACTTAGGCCTTACGAGTAGCCGACCTCATAAAAAATCAGCCAGAATAGTAGGAGAAGTATTAGGGAAGTATCACCCACATGGTGATTCAGCTGTATATGATGCCATGGTAAGGATGGCACAGAGCTGGTCTTTAAGGCATCCCTTAGTAGATGGCCAAGGAAACTTTGGGTCAGTAGATGGGGATAACCCTGCTGCCATGCGTTACACGGAGGCCCGTCTACAGAAATTAGCTGAAGAGCTGCTGGCAGACCTGGATAAGAATACAGTAGATTTTAGGCCTAACTTTGATGATTCTCTCAAAGAGCCTACTGTATTACCCGCTAAATTTCCCAGTCTACTAGTAAATGGTTCTAGTGGGATCGCAGTGGGAATGGCTACTAATATGGCCCCTCATAACTTAGGGGAGGTAGTGGATGCTACGATCGCCTATATAGACAATAGAGAAATAGATGAGGAGGACCTGCTTCAGTATGTAAAAGGCCCTGATTTCCCTACAGGTGGACAAATCTATGGAGTGGAAGGAATTAGAAGTGCCTACAAGACTGGAAAAGGAAGAGTGGTGATACGTTCCAAAGCTGACATAGTAGAGACTAAGAATGATAGAGAACAGATCATCATTAGTGAAATCCCTTATCAGGTAAATAAGGCAGAGACCATCAAGAAAATTAGCCATCTGGTAGATGAAAAAAGACTAGAAGGTATTTCTGATGTAAGGGATGAGTCTGACCGTAAAGGTATGCGGATTGTGGTGGATGTCAAGAGAGATGCTGTAGCACGAGTGGTGCTAAATAAGCTTTTTCAGATGACTCCCCTACAAAGTTCCTTCAGCATTAATAATGTAGCCTTAGTGAAGGGTAGGCCTATGCTCCTTACCCTTCAGGAACTCATCCATTATTACGTAGAGCATAGGCATGAGGTAGTAACGCGCAGGACAGAATATGAGTTAGCAGAGGCTAAGAAGAGAGCACATATCCTGGAAGGGCTGTTAATAGCTCTGGATAATCTGGATGAAGTCATAGCCTTAATTAGGGCTTCCCAAACAGTAGATATAGCCCAGAGTGGTCTGATGGAACGCTTTAAGCTAAGTGAGGTGCAAGCTAAAGCTATCCTGGACATGCGCCTACAGCGTCTGACAGGGCTGGAAAGGGAGAAAATAGAAAAGCAGTATAATGAACTGATGGAGCGTGTAGCTTACCTGGAATCAGTCCTAAATGATGAGTCCCTAAGGATGGGCATCATTAAAACAGAGCTGCTTGAGATCAAAGATAAATATGATAATCCCAGGAGGACGGAGATCACCTATGCAGATGGAGAAATCAGAATAGAAGACCTATTTGCTAATGAGGATATGATCCTGACTATTTCTCACCAGGGATATATCAAGAGAACAGCAGCAGCAGACTACCGCGTACAGGGGAGGGGAGGAACCGGCTTTAAGGGGACTGGAAAGAAAGATTCTGACTTTGTGGAGCATATGTTTGCCACCCTTACGCATAACTACATTCTCTTTTTTACAGAGAAAGGGAGATGTTTCTGGCTTAGGGTATATGAAATTCCTAAGGGGGAGCGCTCTCATAAAGGGAGGTCCATCCAAAATCTCATTAATAAAGAGGCAGATGATAAGGTGAAAGCTTACATCACTGTGCCTAACTTGGATGATGATGAATTCCTGGATAGTCATTACATCATTATGGCTACCAGAAAAGGACAGGTAAAAAAGACTTCTCTCAGAGACTACAGCCGTCCACGTACTAATGGGATAAACGCCATCAGTATTAGGGAAGGAGATGAACTGCTGGAAGCTAAACTGACAGATGGAAACAGCCAGATTATGCTGGGAGTAAAGTCTGGGAATGCTATCCGCTTTGATGAAAAGGATGTTCGGGTAATGGGAAGAACCGCCTCTGGCGTGAGAGGTATTACGCTTTCAAACAAAGAAGATGAAGTGGTAGGAATGGTCATAGTTCCTTCTGATGACAGGAAGTTACTAGTAGTTTCCGAGCAAGGATACGGAAAAAAGACGCCTATTTCTGAGTACAGAGTGACCGGAAGGGGGGGGAAAGGCGTCAAAACCCTGAATACATCTGATAAAGTTGGAAACCTGATAGCCGTGAAACAGATAGAGAGTGAGGAGGAAGACTTAATGATTATTACCAGAAATGGGATAGCTATACGTTTAGACGTTAGGGATATTAGCCAGCTAGGCAGAAATACCCAAGGCGTAAAGCTCATCAGACTGAAGAATGGCGATAGCATAGCTTCCGTAGCTAAAGTAGCGGAGAAAGATGAAGAGGAGGAGGAGATGGAAGGAGAAGGCACAGAGAATCCAGGGGGAGATATAGATTCTCCCACAGATAATGAAACCCTTAACCCACAATAAATTATTGAAATTGAGAACTTAATCTGGAAATTATGAAGAACATTATAATGCTTTTGATGGCCTGCCTTACTACCATGCAGGTGATGGCTCAAAACCCGAAAGCAAGATTGACTTCCGGTGTTATTGACTATGAAGCTGGAAGAATAGGGGATGCGATAGAGAAACTGCAGTTTGCAGTAGAGAATGGAGCAGATAACTTCAAACCTAAGGATATGGCCAAAGCCAAGTATTTCCTTGGAAAGGCCCTGGTAAAGTCTTCTTCTGATTCTGCCCTTTCTGCCATGTATCCTGATGCCCTTTTTCAGGCAGATGAATATCTGAAGAGTGCACGTGAGTTAGATGAAAAAGGGAAATATGAAAAGATGGCGGTACTGGATGATCAGGAAGTTTGGGCTGGTTTATTTAATACTGGTGCACAAGCCTATAACCAAAAGGAGTATGACCGTGCCAATAAGCACTTTGATAGGGCTGCTGAACTCAACGGAGAGGACCTAAATACTAATCTGATGCTGGGATACTCCCAGTGGATGGTAAAAGATACCTCTGGGGCACAGACAAGTTGGATTAAGGTAGCCGATATTTACGAAGGGAGTAA
>JBCCLI010000339.1:0-7361 GCA_039026975.1 Bacteroidota bacterium
CATGGCAATGACTATGGTAGACTTCTTTGAAGATGCCCAGCTAAGAGCAGATATTAAGCAAGAATTTCTGGAGAGAAAAGGAAATTATGAGTATAAAGGGATAGTTCCGGATGGACCTCCCCCCATAGGCGCTAACTAACGAAATAGGCTATAGAATTTCGTTGGAAGCCGCTGATTCACTGATTAAACTTGAAATGACTATCTGTGAATTCCTCTGTAAATTAAGGGTAGCCGTACTGGATATAGATCATTTAGAATATCTCTATAACTCATGCACAAAGCGGGCTGGTTCCTCCACGTGTTGTGGGAGGCTTGCAGCCTTGCATTGGAGGGACAATGAAAGGCTGCCTTCTTTTTTTGCTTTGGAAAAAAGTATCTCAGGCTGAAGGCGACGTAACACTATTAATTGATTATCAGGAAATTAACTCATGTAAAGTAGATAAAACCTAAACCGAGAATTGCTGCAGGCTTGAGAAACCTGAATCAAAGCAGCTCATTTTGAAGTAGTTAACCTACTAACACTGCTACAAAAGAAGATCCGCATTTCCTGATACTCCTAAAAAGCTTCTCCTATGGCCAGGTAAATGCCACTATTATTCTTTTCGCCTATCCCTAGATCTAGTCTGACATGAATATTCTCTTTCTCACTTAAGAGAAATCGGAGACCCGCTCCATAAGCGGCATGAAAATTCTCCGGCTGAAACTCGCTGATAGAGGGGGAAACTCCTCCCAGGGAACCAAAAACGGCCAGCTTAAATCGCCAAAACAGGGGAAGCCTATATTCAGCCTGTAGGAGGGCCAGTTTTTCTCCCCTGAATTTCCCCTCATAATAGCCCCTCATGCGCCTATTCCCGCCTAGCAGCGCCAGAGAGGTAAAGCCCGTAGTGCCACCTATATATTCTCCATAAAAATTCAGCGCTAGAATATGCTTAGGCATGATTTCTAAATAAGTTCTGTAGTCAAGGTAATACCTGGAAAAGGAGAAATCACTTCCAAGCAGGGAGCTACCTACCTGGAAACTTCCCTCTACATACATTCCTGAGGTGGGATAAAATAGAATATCACGTGAATCCCACACGCTAATGAGACCTAAGGAAGATACCCTGCCGCCCTCATTCCCTGGAATAGATGTATTTTTATCATCTAGTAGGCCGCCCGCCAGTCTTTTGGTAACGTCAAAGTCATCCATCCCATAAAAGAGACCGCCATAGAGGTGGGTTCGTATCTTCTTCAAAAAATTAATCCTAATTCTGGGAAAATTAACATCATAAAGCTCACCCTCTGAACCGGGATCATGATTATTGATCCCAAAAAAGAAATACCTATATCTGTAGTACCCTAGTTCTCCATAGCTGAGATAGCCCTCATTCTGGAAAAATATGCGATAAGGGAGGTAAAAGAGTAGTTGCTGCTCTTGGGTGTAAGCAGCACCTATCTGGATATTGGATACCTGGGTGTCTGGTCTGTCTTTCCCAAATCTAAAGGCCAAAATACTGGCAGCCCCACCTGCCCAGCGTGTTTCCGGTGAATAAAAGACTATAGGAAATACCAAAAGGTCAGACTTCTTGATAAAGGGGGGAGAAGAATACTCAGTAGATACACTATCCTGGGCAGAAACCGCAAGATAGCATAGGAGGCTTGAAAGAAGGAGCAATATCGTTTTAGGCATATCAGACAAAACGTAAAGGAATAGGTCTTTCTGATTTATAAACCTATCACAAGTTGGACTTTCCCTAACGCATCATACTAAAAAGCAAGGGAAGCTAAAAATGTTACAGGAGAATCACCAGCCAGTAAGGGTAGAGGTATCTGCTTTAAGAGCCCTAAGGTCTTAGCCGTGGATCCATTTTCATTAACGTTTCCCTCTTTGTACGTGATCACCTAGTGAGAAGGCGTCAGCGTCCTCTTATAACATTGTCTAGATCTAGGGTCCAATCATAAGATAGGTAATCAATAGAGGGGTTGGCTTTTTTAGGGATTACCTTATACTTCTTCAGCATAAACTTAACCCCCTTCTTCCCACCAAAGTCACCCCTAAACCAGCTCATGAGGGGAGTGATACTGATAGCATTTGCAGCTTTGTTGTAAACACTGGTCTTTTGCAGATAAGATTTACTAGCCTTTTCTAAGAGCTTATCTATATTATCAGCCTTATAAATTCTTACGGGAGGACAGGAAGCCGCGCCGCAGTTAAGCGCAAAATGGATTCTTGGATCTACCTTGGTAACACGGAACATTTTCTCTACCCTGCCAGGGAAAGGATTATTAAGCAGACCCAGGCTTAGCTTAATCTTGGACCTTCTAAGAAATCCATGCTCTATGTCATCAAAACTGAGGTCGGTCTGGGCTATAGTCATACGCTTCTTCGTGAAAAAGGCTGATCTGTCTTCAAATAAGGCTGGCTGTTCTTTGAGAATACTGATGATGTAGCTGTTGTACACATTGATCCAGAATGCTTTCCGTTTATCATCAGTATTTAAAGCTACTGCCAGTTCATTAGGAGAAAGTTCCCTAAGTTGGGTTTGCAGGTTTTGGGGGGACTTAGCTGCTGTTACTGTGCTGAGCAACTTAGCTGAGAGCGCCATGGGATCTTTTGCCACTTCAGCTTGGGAGGGGGCAGGGTAAGGGTAGGAAGAAGGGGTTGATCCCTGTAGTAGTGCACAAAGAGAAAAAATTAGTATGTTCATAAGGGGGAGATTGGCTATCAGATTGTCAGCAAAAGAGGTAAACACCTTCCTAACACATAGGTAAACCTGTAAAGGTCTCTTTTTATGAATTTGAGTGTAATTATTCCTACTTACAACGAAGCTACTACATTACCTACTTTACTTGAAAGACTTATCCTAAACACAGATAGTAGGTTAGGAGAGATTCTAGTGATAGATGGAGGAAGTGAAGATGATACGCTAGCCCTAGCCACTGCTCATGGTGCTACTAAAGCCCTGCAAGCACCTCATAAGGGAAGGGCCTCACAAATGAACTATGGAGCCACCCTCGCCCAAGGGGATGTGCTCTACTTTGTGCATGCAGATACGATTCCACCTGCCTCTTATGTAACTGACATCGCAGACGCCCTCCAGAAAGGAAACCTGATGGGCTGCTACAGATACCAATTTAACTCCCCCTCCTCTTTACTGAAAATCAATGCCTATTGTACTCGCTTTGATAAGTTGATGTGCCGGGGAGGAGATCAAACCTTTTTTATCACAGCTGATCTCTTTTCCCAACTAGAGGGCTATAAAGAGAGCTACTGCATCATGGAAGAGTATGAGTTTATAAGGCGGGCCAGAAAGGTGGCCCCCTTCTACATCATTCCTAAAGATGCCCTTGTATCTGCAAGGAAATATGACCATAACTGTTACTTACAAGTAAATGCGGCCAACCTCATGGTCTTTCTCATGTTTTTCATGGGATGTTCTCCTAAGAAGATGGCGAGTATGTATAAAAAGTTGTTGAACTAGGAGAAGCTGGACACGCATACGGATAAGGAGTATCAGATCCTTTTTCCGACTGTTTCTCCAGTAGAAGCCAGTACCCACAAAAGGGCTCATTTCCATCCCTGGCTCTATTCCCTATGATAAGCATCAAGCATAGAAAGAAGGGTATATGAAAACAAACTCACGCTATTCCTCTTCTTCTCCTAAAGCCCTGTCCCTACCTTTATTCCTTACTTCAAAATTCCTTCAGATAGATTAGGAATATTTGCATTCTCACAATCATGGAACAGCACTGCACCAAACTACACTTTTAACTACCGGCCGCCTTTGAGCTCTGCCTGAATGCGCCAGTGCAATGCGATTTCCGATGAGAAAAAACCTACTATTTGTACTTATGATGTGCCTGAGCTGTATGCTCATGGCTCAAAGACCCAGTTATGGACAGGGAGGTGGAAGGCCCCAGGCAGGTCCAAGTGTTACAGGTAAAATTACCGGTATATTACTTGACTCTGTCAGTAGAGAAGGTATGTCATATGCTACCGTTTCCCTCATGGGTGGAAAAGAAAATAAACTCCTAAACGGAACACTTACTGATGAAACGGGAAGATTTAAGCTGACCGGAGTAAAAACGGGTACCTACACCCTCAGGATTACCTCCTTGGGATATAAGCCGCTAGAAAAGAAGGGGATCACTACCACCCTCAAAAAGCCCGACTATGACCTAGGAAAAATTCAGCTTAGCCCCACCACAGTATCCCTGGAAGCAGTGGAGATAACAGGAGAGGCTGCCATTATTGAAAATAGGGTAGATAAAATTGTATATAATGCTGATAGAGATATTACTTCTGCAGGAGGAGATGCCTCAGATGTACTAAGAAAAGTTCCCCTACTGTCTGTTGATCTGGAGGGAAACGTGTCTCTTAGAGGAAGCCAAAATATAAGGATTTTGGTAAACGGAAAGCCTTCTGGTATGTTTGCTAACAGTGTGGCGGCTGCCCTGAGAACCATTCCCGCCCAGGAAATTAAGAGCGTTGAAGTCATTACTACCCCTTCAGCCAAATATGATGGAGAAGGCTCCGCAGGCATTATTAACCTTATCACGAAGCGGAAACAGCTGGAAGGGATAAATGGAAGTGTGAATGGAGCCCTAGGTAACTTGAGAAACAATGGCTCTTTTAGCTTTAACGCCGGTATAGGCAGGCTAAGCCTGAATAGTAATTTTTCTTACTTTGGATCACTGCCAAGAGAATCACGGAACTCCTTCTTCAGAGAGGATTTTCTGGGAAATGGTCTAGTCAGAACCCTGGACCAGACTGGTGAAGGAGAAAGTTTCTTTAATGGGTGGAGAGGAAGTGCAGGATTATACTATGATTTTAACGCTTACAACAGCTTCTCTTCCAATTTTAACCTGAGAGGGTTTGACAGGGGAAGTGATGAAATCGTAAATGCTACCTTCATAGATCCAAGTCCGGATGCTACTATAAATGATATTTATGTCAGAGACTTGGACAATGAATTTTTACAAAGCGGTTATGACTGGACTACAGATTATACCCGCACTTTCAAGAAAAAGGGACAAGAGCTTTCAGTAGGGGTTCAGGTCAATGGAGACATCAGTACCTCCGAAATTGACCTTCTTCAGCAAGGTAGTAGTCCAGGCCTCTTCATTGATGAGTTGACTAGTAATGAGGGAAATAACCTGGAAATCACTACCCAGTTGGATTACACACACCCCTTTACCAAAAGTATAAAGCTGGAGACAGGTGCTAAAGCCATCATCAGAGACATAGATTCTGACTACAGGTATGAGTTTCTGGACCAGATAGAGCAGCGATATGTGACAGATGAGATCCGTTCTAATATTTTTGACTATGATCAGGATGTATTTGCTGGCTATGCTTCTCTCTCTGCAAATTTTGGGAAAAAGTATAGCCTGATTGCTGGGGCCAGGTATGAGCACACGAATATTAGGGGGCAGTTCAACCAGGGAGCTGATGAATTCTCAAATGAATATGATAATGTCCTTCCCAGCATTATTTTATCGCGTAAGCTTAAAGGCTTTTCTACCTTAAAGCTCAGCTTTAACCAGCGCATCCAACGCCCAAGTCTATTCTTCCTGAATCCCTTTAGAAATGAATCAGATCCCAGAAATGTATCTGAGGGTAACCCTGAATTAGCGCCTGAAATTACTGACCAATACGAGCTGGGATACACCACTATTATCAAAAAGGTTACCCTAAGCACTTCCATCTACTACCGGAATACCAGAGATATTATTGAAAATGCGCTACGTGTAAATGAAGATGGGTCTACCATTACTACCTATCAGAATGTAGGAGAAAATGACTCTTGGGGAACTAATATTTTTGTGTCATTAAAACTCAAAGATTTCTGGACACTTAGGGGAAACTTCAATCTCTTTACTTATGACGCTACCGGGATAATAAATGGTCAGCAGTTAAGTAATCAGGCTATTCTATGGAGTGGAAACCTTAACTCTACCTTCAGGTTCAAACATGGATTTTCTGTAGAAGTATTTGGTTTCCTACGCTCCCCCAGACAAAGTCTGCAAGGAAGCCAAACCTCCTTTTCTATCATCAGTTTTGGCGCTAAGAAGGAGATTTTTGATAAGAAAGGGAGCATAGGCATACAGATCATAGAGCCATGGGCTCCATTTAAGCGGTTTGATGGAGAATTTTCCCAGGAAGGTGTTTTTAATCAGACTACTGTAAATGAATTCCTCTTCAGATCCATTGGAGTAAGTTTTGGGTACCGTTTTGGAAAACTAACATCCAGAGGCCCCAGAAAACGATCCAAAATCAGAAATGATGATGCCAAGCAGGGAGATAGTAATAATTTTTAGGTGTTTGGCACATAATTCTCTGTAAGGGATAAAGTCAGCTTTGGAAATACGAAGAATAATGTAATGATGGGGGCGTAAATTTTTCGCCCCTGTTTCGTGTATAAACTGATTTCTGCTATTTTCTCTTACTAAGATGAAGCTTTTCAAGCTGTAGAAGTAGGTGGGTAAGTATGGGACTGTGCTGGAGGTCAGGATCCGTGGTTCTGTCATGGGAACTAAGTATCTGCTGCTAGCAGGTAGCCCTAAACACATAAGGGGATCATGATAAGGGTCAGCGCATTGATCAGAAAAAGTGTTCGGTTACTAAAGTGGGGAGTCTATGTTCCCTTCTAGCATCTGTCAAGTAATCAACCCTAATGGTGGGGAGAGGAGATACAGAAAGACTTCAAGCAATAAGTTCCATGCTATGGCCTTTCATTAGTTAAATGTAACCAATAATAAGCAGATCTCTTATGGGTGGTATCAGACATGGCAAGTACCTTATCAAGATGGTGCTTGCTGGTATTAGCCAAAAATCGAATAGGGGATCTTTCTCTCATCCAGCCACCTCTGACTTCCTTGGGGGCATCTTGCGACATATAGATGGTTGATCCCAGGATAATATCCTTATCTCCATCAAGATCTAGATCAGCAGCATCCATGGTCAGCCATTTACCTGAAGGAATAGCCTCAAAAGTGGAGGCGTTGAAGCTGAAGTTTCCTTTATTCTCATAGTATACAAAACTCTCCTGGGGGCGATTAGCATAATCAGGGAAATAAGAGATAGCAGCCAGGTCCAAGTCGTTATCCTGGTCAAAGTCCTCACTTATGACTTTGAAGACGCCGTGCTGTTCCAAGAAAAAGGCCTCTTCAAATACCATATCCCCTTGATTAACTAGCAACCTAATCCCATGAAAGCGCTTGACAATAGGATAATAGTCACCATTATCACCATTTACATATAGTATGTCTTTTAGGCCATCTCCCGTCATATCTTTCCACTCAAAGTAGGTAGAGCCGTAAGTAGCCGGATACCTCAGAATTTGCTTGGCACGAAACTGCCCACTTCCCTGATTTAGGTA
>JBCCLI010000340.1:0-7352 GCA_039026975.1 Bacteroidota bacterium
ATACTCATGTGAGAATACTTCAGAGCTAGCCGTAGCATCAGAAGAATACTCTTACTTGGCATTAGGAGATTCTTATACCATAGGAGAAAGTGTAGACTCTACTATGAGGTGGCCCGTCCAATTAGCTGATAGCCTTTCCCAGAGGGGCTTCCCAGTATCACCCCCTAAGATTATAGCTACTACCGGTTGGACATCAGATGAGCTTATGCAAGGCATAATAAGAGCTAACATCCAGGATACCTTTGACCTGGTATCTCTCTTAATAGGTGTGAATAACCAGTACAGAGGCTATGACACAGCACAGTATAGATTTGAATTTCAAGAATTACTATATCGGTCTATAGAATTTGCTGGAGGAGTAACTGGGCAGGTATTTGTTGTATCTATTCCGGATTATGGGGTGACTCCCTTTGGGCAGACAAAAGATCCAGAAAAAATAGCGCGTGAGTTAGATATCTACAATGACATGGCCAGAAAAATGTGTACTGCCAGGGGAATAGCCTTTTATAACATTACGGACATTTCCAGAAAGGCAGATGAAAATGCGGAGCTAGTAGCTTCAGATGACCTACACCCTTCAGGGAAGATGTATACCCAGTGGGTAGCGCACATACTGGCAGAAGTCCAAGCGCAACTCCCATAAAAAAAGGGAGACCCTAAAGTCTCCCATATTGACGTATATATGTCTTATGCTTAGCTAGGTACGGCAAGCAGAGAAGCATCTGCCATTTTATCTACAATTCCGTATTCCAGCGACTCTTCTGCATCCATCCAGAAGTCTCTATTAAAATCCTTGAATACCTGATCATAAGGTTTACCACAATTATCAGCAAGAATCTTTGCAATAATTTCCCTGGTCTTTAGGATCTGCTCAGTAGTAATCTGTATGTCTGACGCTTGACCCTGAATGAATCCCATGCTTGGCTGGTGAATCATCACCCTACCGTTAGGGAATACATATCTACTGCCTTTTTCTCCACCGGAAAGTAGCAAGGACCCCATAGAGGCAGCTAGTCCCATACATACGGTAGTAACAGGAGAGCTAATCATCTGCATGGTATCATAAATGGACATCCCGGAAGTCACCATCCCACCTGGACTGTTAATGTAGAACTTAATTTCTTTTCCCGGATCTTTGCTTTCCAGATACATCAGGCGGTTAACTACATGCTTAGCAGAACTATCATCAACCACTCCCCAGAGGAATACTTTACGCTCATTTAGGAACTTGTCATCAAAACGGTTAAGCTTGGAAATGGCTTCTGTAATTTCGGTTTCTATTTGGCTCATATAATTATTAACTGATTTGGCTTTTGAGGATACATACATGCGTGTGACACGGGATAGCTTTTCAGCGTGACAGGCAAAGTAACAATATTTCCTTCAAAAGTCCTCAGCAATATCTGACGGAGAATTAGTAGGTGGGAAGCATAGGATAGGAGACTATAACTTCTTTTTCTTTATACCCTATTTCCTGCTCTATGTCTATCTGGATAAGCTTTCCTACTGCTAAATATAGTTTTAACCACAGCTGGCTTTTATCTGCCATGCCAAGTAGGAGATAAGGACCCATAGGCGTATGGTACCAGGAGACAGAATCTACATCCCTAAAAAGCTTAAGTAGGTAAATACCTCCATCTATATGGCCTGAGAGCATGTTTTGAATCTCAGGGCTGGATACTCTAATGTCATCTTTCAATATTTCAATGAGCCTGTTGAGATCTTGCCCCTGACATACCTCTATAAAGGTCTGATACAGTTCCTGATGCTGATCTGCATCTACAGAATATCGACTTTTTTCTGCCTTAAGGTGTCTTTTAGCCCTAGAGAGAATTTGTCTGGAGTTTTCCGCAGTGATTCCCAGTAATTCCGCTATCTCTTTATGAGAATAGTCAAACAGCTCCTTGAGAATAAAAATGGCTCTCTCCATGGGATTTAGTCGCTCCAGTATTCTCAAAATCCCATTGGATAAGTCTGGTCCATTCTCTATTAGCTGAGGAAGGTGATCTACAAGTAATTCTGGTGCTATATCCACGGCAGACTGACCATGAAACTTTTTTTGATCTCTAATGACGTTTAAAGATCTGTTAATCACACTCCTCACCAGATACCCTTTAGGATTAGCTAGCTTCTTATCCGCTTTACTTACCCATCTTAACAATGTCTCTTGCACCACGTCTTCTGCCTGACTAGTATCTTTCAGCATGTTACGGGCTATGGGTAACAGGAGATCATAATAATCTTGTAGGTGTTCGGTCTTGGTAGATTGATCCATAGTAACGTACGTTTTGCCTTATTGGCGGGACAGATTAAGAGGGAATAAAGGTGGAATAGTGATACTTAACATACGCATGTTCTCTGCTGGATGTTTTAGATAAAGTTCTCTATTCCATGTACGAATATAGGGATGGATGCCCCGCTTTTCCACACATATATCCACAAATTGTGGGTAAATCAGGGTAGTTGTGGAAAAGCTAGGGAGAATGTGGACAGTATCCACAAAAATGTGGAGAGATTCAGGGTAGGGAGTGGTACTTTTAAGTAATCAATTAAACTTCTCGTCAATATTTTAACTAAGCAGTGTCTGTAAAGCGCTGCCATAAGCATGTAGGCTCTCAGGCCACGTGCTATTTTTACCTAAGTACCGATCATTAGCAGATCAAATTTTTTGTACGTATGCAGAGCAGTGCAAATTTTAAGGTAGACCCTCGTCTGGCGTCCCTTTTAGGGGAAAACTACCGCTCTACAGAGCTGGCTATCAAGGAATTAGTAGATAATTCCTTTGATGCAGATGCAGAACATGTGTGGGTAACCCTTCCTAAGCCGTTAACTAATGACCCTATAGTTATCAAAGATGATGGCGTAGGTATGACAGAGAGAGAGCTCAGGAATGAGTATTTGAACATAGCGAGTAGCAGGGTATCACGTAAAGGAGAATACACACCCATGAGAAGGAGGAAAGTGAAGGGCAGAAAAGGGATAGGAAAGTTTGCGGGTCTTATGGTAGCCTCTCTAATGGAGGTAAAAACACAGACTAGGGGGAAAAGTACACACCTGAAAATTTGGAGAGATGAGCTTATCAAAGGCAAAAACGATCTGGAACAGATTAATCTTCCAGTAGATACAGACATATGCCCAACAGAAGAGGTGGGGACACAAATTATTCTGAGTGGTATTAACCAGAATTTTACGTTCCCTAACCCAGATAGGCTAAAGCACTTACTAGCCCTGGAATACGGCCGTCAAAAAGACTTTAGCATTTATGTAGACGGCACACAGGTAGATATAGAAGATATCCCCGGAGAGACCTTCGAACACAATTTCCCACTTTCTACCGGAGAGAATGTAAACGTCAGATATACCATAGCTGATGTACGTAAGTCTCTCAGACACTCAGGTATGGCTATCAGAGTGGGGGGAAAGATCGTAGGGAATCCGGGCTATTTTGGACTTGATGAACATGATGATATACCTTTCAAGCTACTAAAACGCTTGTTTGGAGAAATAGCTACTGATGCTTTGCAAGATGATGTTACCGCAGACTGGGGGTCCATCATCATTAATAGCAAAGTTCTTCAAGAAATCACTGAAAAAATCCAACCCTTGCTCGCAGAGTCTCTTCTCACTACCTATGAGAAAGAGCTATATGTTTCTAAAGCACGTCTGAAAAAGACCCTGCTAAATGCCACTGAAGGCATGAGCCCTATCCGGAAGAAGTATGTAGAGAATACGATAGACAGAATTTTGAAAAAATTCTACGGGGAAAGTGAAGCCCGTATCGCTAATGTACTGTCCGTTCTACTAGAATCATTAGAGAAGAATGATTACTGGATGGTCATGCAAAGCATGGAAGATCATCAGGATGATCAGGTAGAGGAAATGGTAGATGCCTTTTCTGAGTTTGGCCTGATAGATATCGCTATGATCGCGCAGCAGTCTACCCATAGGCTACAAATCCTACGCAACCTGGAGAGCCTCATCTTTAATCCGGAAACCAAGGTATATCAGATCCGCAAAGCCCTGGAGAATAACCTGTGGCTACTGGGCAATCAATTTGCTCTCATTACTACGAATAGCGAACTACAAGAATCTGTAAATCTGTACCTGGACCATAAGTTTACCAATGGTCATGCAAAAGACCGGCCGGAGCTTCTTCCCATCCAGGAATTTAACAAGAATCTCCTCATGCTGGACCTGAAAGCCCCAGAGTCTACGCTAGATATGAATGACTGGCGGCAGGCTAAGCAGTACATTCAGGACCTGAGTGTGTACCTGCCAGGCAGAACTATCAAGGTCCTATCTATAGGAGGCGCAGTAGAACCTAATCTGGTTTCTCAAAGAGTTAACAGTGATATAAGGTTCCTCTCTTTTAAAGCCCTGCTGAGTGAGGCTCGTGTCCAACTCAACTGGTTGATCTCAGAATTACAGAAGAAAAATTAAACCTGAACACAAATTAGCAAACACCCAGCCCTTATGACTTTCCGTCTGCTTTCACCCACTGACATAACCCAATACTAACCGAGGATGTATTTTACCTAATATTATCACAGTAGGAACAGCAGAACAGATCGTAAATGTGGACTGGAAATGAGGATGTTCTGCCAGCTCAATGAGCGGCAGAGAAATGAAAAAGAGCCCGTGAAAAATCGGGTTCTTTTTTTTGCCGTGTTTGAAAGAAGTATTCTCAAGTAAAAAATGCGTGAATAAGGATTATGAATGACCCAGTTTTGAAGTATCTCCAAGTGGGATTCCTGGCAGGATCAGCCGGGAGCTAACACTGACTTATCCTGGTTTGAGAGGGAGGATGACACACAAATCCATACTCCCAGCCAACTGCCATGACGAATTATTTTTTGTAGTATTAACCCTTCTCTGTTATCTAGTCGGCATCTTTTATCCTGGTAAGCACTCCTTTTCAGGTCACAATAGCATTCAGACTAAACAAAATCTTATCCATCGAGGGCAGCATTTAGAAAATGATTAAGGGGAGTAATGGCCTGGAAGGTTTCCAGGGTTTGGTCTATCAGCTCCTCATCTAATACTTCTTCATCAGAGAAGGATCTCATTACATAAAACCCTTTATGCTGCAATAAATCTATATCAGGATGATCCTTAGGATATCCTTTAGGGGCCGTTTTTAGTTTTTCTCCTCTCAGTTCTCCAAAGTATTCTTTAAAGGAGTCATCATCTATCAATTCTCTTAACACTTCTCCTTCCATTTCTATATGATGCCTGATTTTTTTTAAATCTGCACTGGGAGGCATATAATTTCCTCCGCCCATCATACATTCTCCTGGTTTAAGATGTAAGTAGTAGGAGGCGTATCCTGACTTTTTCCCTCCCTTAGCTATGACAGCTGCCAGGTTTATTTTATAAGGAGATTTATCTTTAGAAAACCTTACATCTCTGTTTATACGGAAAATACAGTTTCTAGCCTCTTGATCCGTTACTTCCGGGTCAAACTGCTGAATCTCAGGAATAAGCCTATCAATGAAGGAAATGAAATTTTCTCTTGCGCGCTTATATCTACTTCTATTTTCCTCAAACCAATCCTTATGATTATTCTCTGCTAATTCTCCTAAAAACGCCAGGGTGTCTTGTTCTATCATAGAAAATGCTATTTAGTAGTAGTGAAATGGGGATTTTGAATTTAGTTCTTATATCAGAAAGCTTATTTTCACCGTATAAGATGCAACAGGCTTTTGTACGCATTTACTGAACTTACATAATTTATGAAATTAGCGTTATTTACATACTCTTTTATTGCCTTCCTGGTTTTAACCTTATTTACGCCCACACAGCTACTCCAAGCCCAGGAACGCTTCCACTTCAAAATTGCCAAGCTAAAATATGGAGGAGGCGGAGACTGGTATGCTAATCCCAGTTCTCTCCCTAACCTGATAGCCTATGTGAATGATAATAGTACCACCCGCATAGCCGCACTGGAAGATGTGGTGGAAGTAGGGGGTTCTCAGATTTTCCAGTATCCCTATGTGTATATGACGGGGCATGGAAATGTGAACTTTTCTGAGAATGATGCCAATAACCTTAGAAAGTACCTACAAGCTGGGGGCTTTCTCCATATAGATGATAACTATGGTATGGATGCTTATATCAGAAGAGAAATGAAAAAGGTGTTTCCGGAACTAGAATTTGTAGAATTACCTTTCTCTCATGAAATATATACTTCCCATTTTGCCTTTCCCAAAGGCCTTCCCAAAATTCATGAACACGATGGAAAGCCCCCGCAAGGACTCGCCCTTATCTATGAAGGAAAAATAGTGTGCTATTACACCTATGAGACAGACCTTGGAGATGGGTGGGAAGACGAGTCAGTCCATAATGATTCTAAGGAACTCAGAGAAAAAGCCCTACAAATGGGAGCCAATATTATCCTGTGGGCTATCTCAAACTGACAGAATCATTCCGTTCTTTCGTATATATTTTTAGAAAACCTTACTTTCGTTCACCCCAAAAAATACGATATAAAGATTGTTTGGGACTGGCGAATGCTATATTTTGAATTTAATAAAGTTTGAAGAGTTTCGTATGAGCGTTTTTAGCCTGCTGTTTCATCCCAGATATATTTTATTATCAATTATTTCTGTAAGTCTCATCGCCTGTAAGCAAGGGGTAGACAAAGCAGGGATTAGTGAACTTGAACAATCCTATCAAGCCCTACTTGAAGCTAATGGGCCCTCCTCACAAGGGGAAGACATCACCGCTTTATCTCAAAAACTAACAAATGCTTACATGGACTTTGCTGAGGCTCAGCCATCAGATCCCGAAAGTGTAGAGTATTTATATAAAGCTTCAGAACATCTAGAGAGCCCCCTCAAAAAACCGGAAGAAGCCATAGAGGTGCTACAGAAGATAGCTGCCCAATACCCAGAACATCCCAGAGCCGCAGACGCCATGTTTAGAACAGGTTACATTTATCATAATACACTTCAAGACCTAGACCAAGCTAAAAACGCCTACAACGCTTTCATAGAAAAATACCCAGACCATGAGTTAATTCCGTCCGCAAAGTTTGAAGTAAATAACTTGGGCGTATCTACCCAGGAGTTACTTGAGCGGATTCAACAGCAAAACCAGGGGTCTGAAAATGATTCAGTTTTGTCCGAATAGGTTAAAGATCATCACACTCAGCTACCCAGCACGATTTTTGATTAAATTTTATCGTACTTTGATATTACATTAGAAATACAATCTATTTGTAGCAATAATTAGGGTTGCACACCTGGATTGATGTATATTTGTATAGCTGCATTTACAGCCAAATATATGATGAAAGTCATACGTGTTTTCCTCTCACTTTCAGCTCTGGCTTTTCTGGTTTCCTGCACTGA
>JBCCLI010000341.1:0-7336 GCA_039026975.1 Bacteroidota bacterium
ACTAAATTTAACCGCTGTAGGCTGTCGACTTCTATCTTTTCTTCTGATAAATAAGCCAAATTTGGGAAAGTAGTATACTCCTCCTGGGCTTTGCTGATCAAAGCAGTAAAAAGACAAAAGGTAGTAAGAAAAAAGAGTCTCGTAATGGTATACATGATAGTTGGTTATAACTGAATGAGTTCCTTGAGGATGCTAAAAGGTAATGGCCCTACGTCCATCAGTGATTGATGGAAAGACTTTAGCTCTCCAAATTGTTGACTTTGTTGCAGGAACCAATCTGCCCCATATTTATAGGTAATGACTTGCGCAGGCCATTTTTTCATTCTCGCTATTTCTCGTTCTCCTATCTCATCCAGATTGGAGATATGGGATTTCCATACTTCCATGGCCTTGGTATCTTCCCATCCGTAGTAATTCAGTCCTACATCTAGCATCACCCGTACAGAACGGATGAGGTCCCACTCCCACTTTCCATACTCCTCATACACATCTCTGTAGGCATGTATGGAAACAGCAATTTCTTCTATGTAGGCTGCCCATCCCTCACTGTAGCAGGGCATCCAAAACAGGTTTTGTAAGTCGGTCTGCCCTAATGTGGCCCTTAGTGAGCGTTCATAATGGTGGCCTGGAACAGCTTCATGTAGGTAGAGCCAGCCTATTTGTCTGTTGTTGAAGGGCTTATCAAAATAATTGTAGAAGAAGGTATTATTTCGGTAGAATCCTGGTACTCTGGCTAGATTAGGATCAGTGCCTTGCTTAATCTTGATGGTAGAGACTTTCTCCAGATAAGGAAAATAAGCTGGGAGAATAGAGGAGACATCTTCCTGATATTGCAGGAAAGCTGCTTCCACCTCTTCTGCTGACTGATAAAAGAAGCGATCATGACTGAGGGATAGTTGGAAAGCTTCTTCCGCTAATCCACTTTCCACTTGTATGTCCTTCATGGCTTGCTTAGCTCTGGCCACCTGCTGTGCCCCAAATACATACAAACTGTCAGGGTCAACATCCAGATCCACCCAACGGTGGAGGAAGTGCGTATACCAGTCCTTTCCCATGGGTATGTAGGCTAGTCCTTCTGGAGAAATGCTTATCTGAGCATGTTTCTTCCACTTTTTCTCTAATTGGATTCTCTCCTGATGGAGCACTAGTTGGTAATTGAGGAGGTGGTATTCAAGCTGCTGGACGCGTGAGAAAGGAGTAGGATCAAAGGACTGTAACTTTTTACTAACCTTATGAATGAATGCTTGCTGCTTTTCCAAGACTTCTTTAGAGGGAATCTGTTCCAGATTGATAAGGTAGGATAAACTTAACCCACCGAAAGATAGGTCCGTAAATTCTTCAGAAAAGGTCTGGGTGAAAGTAGCCCAACTATCTTTTGCAGGATTTTGACAGAATGCCTGGCTTTGAAGGAGGATCAATCCAAAAGCACAGATGCAGGAAATGCTGCTTATCTTTTCAAGCTTCATGTGTTGAAGTAACAAAGCCTAAACTCGAAAAAATTGCAAAATCTTGCAGTTTTAGATGGAAGTAGCTCTAAACTCCCGTGGGGACATATGGTGGAATTTCCTAAACTGATTAGAAAAGGCAGCGGAATCATGAAACCCTACTTCCAGGGCAATAGAGGTAATAGATCTGGGGAGAAGCAATAATTCCCGGGCTTTTTCCATGCGTAAATGCATTTGGAACTCATGAGGGGTGTAGCCCATGCAATCTTTATAAAGCCTGAGGAGGTGAAACTTAGAAAGCCCCACCCATCTGGCTAAGGAGTCAAGCTGAATCTTCTTACAGAAATTCTGCTGAAGGTAAGTATGTGTACTGATTAACCTGACGGTAAGGTCTCTCTGTACCTCTGTCTTTTTTGCATGGACTTT
The DNA here is from genome assembly GCA_039026975.1 of Bacteroidota bacterium. Taxonomy (GTDB): domain Bacteria; phylum Bacteroidota; class Bacteroidia; order J057; family J057; genus JBCBKZ01. The sequence goes on from JBCCLI010000341.1 coordinate 1,872, forward strand.
AAGCGGAGCTTCCATCTTTTTAACCAGCTCCATAAATCCGTGAATGTGGGTAGATACATCCGTCAGTCCATTCAGCATGGTGCGAGCATCCCCTGAGCACATATTAGTAAATAGGCCTTCCCACATCGGGAAGGAAAGCCCAAATAGGTTATTATTCCCCACATAAAAATCTGCACTTTCACAGAAGGAAGACTCATAAATATCCAGGCAGTAGCCCTCTGTAATGGAGGTTTTGGTGCTACTGATAGCATGGAAAGGAATGCCCTTAGGGAGTAAAATGAAATTTCCCGAGCTGACTGGAATTTGGTGTCCGTCTACCAGGTAAATCTCTGTGCCATGAGATACGTACTTAAGAGCTAAGCCAGGCGTAATACCCTGGAATGACTGATCTGGGACAGCCCTGGAGTGATTTAGCACCCCATCATTGCCTTGGTATTTATAGTGAATCTGGAACATGAGTAGCCTGCAATATGTGTACTTACAGTAAGAAAAGCACCATGCTTAGGCTGAAGCTAATTCATAGGCAGCTAACTTACCAGTCAATCCCTCCAGATCTACATATCCATTTGCGAGAGGAATCAGCCGCTCTTTATGCTGTAGGAGAACAGTAGGATACCCTCTGATTCCCCATTCACGGTTTAACACAAATTCATTTCGCGTAGCCGTTTTAGCCTCTTCAGACTTGAAGACGAGCGTGAACGCATCAAAATCAATCCCAAACTTCTCACAGATAGACCGATAAAATTCAGGGGTAGTGGGGTCTTCACTATCTACATAGAACTTTCGTTGGACCTCTTCGAAAAACAGGCTTATCGTTTCCCCACCTACAAACTGTTTGGCACTTACTACTGCTCTACAGGAGGGTTCCGTGTCATAGATGAAGGTAGCTCTTTCTAATAGGGTATAGCCAAAAGGTTGGCCAGAGCGTTCTGTTACTGCTTCCCAATGATGCCTGAGAAAATCTTTAAACTTGTCATTCCAGGGGTCTCCACCTCCTGGTCGTAAGCCACCCACTACTATTTCGTATCTTATTCCTTTTTCAGCCAAGGTTTTTCTGAAACGTTTCAAATGTTCTGAGATACCCCAGCACCAAGAACACATGGGATCACCCACGTAGATGACAGTCATATCAGATTTAGGAGTGTTGTGAGTATTATTATCTTCCAGAGGAGCTGGTTCACAAAAACCATTGGGATCACAATTATTCATAATTGACAAGCTTTGTAGATCTGTTTACCTATCAAAAGAAGGGATAAAATAGCTAAATGTTTGTCAGGCTGCTTACCAAAGCCAGGGATTACCAGCCCTATATCCCTTAGCGTTCCAGCATTCCTTTCATACCTCCCCAGAAAAGGTCTTTAAAAAAGGTAGATAGTTCCTCAGCTGATATTTGTTCTCCTTCTTGGTTAGTCTGTATGAGGAGTTCCACGGCTGAACCCACCATGGAATAACTGATCATTTTAAATTGTGTAGGGCTAAGGCCATCAAAAAAATGGCTGTCTATCAGATCTTTCTCCAGATGGCTATACACAGACTTTAAGGAGTGGGAAGAGAAAAGAGTTTTTCTAAAAATAGGCTGATTTCGGATAATCAACTGAAAAAAGGTAGGATTGGAGAAGAACTGTAGATAGCTATAAAAAGTATTGTACAAGAATTCATCTTTCGTCTTTGCCTTAATTCTTTCTTCAATTAGGGATGCATTAATAGCACTAATCAGGTTATCTAAGCACCGCTCCCAAATTTCTTCTTTGTTAGAAAAGTAGTTATAGAAAGTCCCCCTGGCTAACTGACTGCTGGAAACAATATCACTGATGGAGGTCTCCTCAAATCCTTTTGTGGCAAATAATTCTATAGCTGCAGATAGGATGCTTTGTTCATTCCGTCTTTTATTATCTGCCAATTTTCCCATAGACGAATATATCTTTAAAAAATGACACTAATGTCATTTTTTTAGTATATTAGGGAAAAGGACAAAACACTATGAAAAGAGTATGCGTGATAGGGGCGGGACCCTCAGGAATTACAGCTATTAAAAATATAGTTGACCAAGGGCTAGATGTGGTAGCCTATGACAGAAATGGGGAAGTAGGAGGAAACTGGATTTTCAATGAGAATGAGAGTCATTCCTCCGTATTCGAAACCACCCATATCATCAGCTCTAAAACGCTTTCCCAATACGAGGACTTCACCTTTGAGGATTTCGGGGATGAAGTAGCGGACTACCCTTCCCATGATGAACTCAGGAGGTATTTCCAGGCTTATGCAAGAAAATTTGAGCTCTATCAATATATCCAGTTTCATACGCTCGTTAGAAAGTGCGAATATATAGATGAGCAGACATGGCAGGTTACCATAGAGCAGGGGGGAGAACTCAGAACAGAGACCTTTACAGATTTAGTAGTTTGTAATGGGCACCACTGGCAGCCACGCTATCCGGAATACCCTGGAGAGTACACGGGGAATTTTCTTCATTCTCACAGTTATAAAAAGGCGGAACCCTTTAGGGACCAGCGTGTACTGGTCATAGGGGGGGGGAACTCAGCCTGTGATGTGGCAGTAGAGACTAGTAGGGTCAGTAAGCAGACTTCTATCAGTTGGAGAAGAGGATATAGGATCATCCCCAAATTTCTCATGGGTAAACCTGTAGATATAGTAGCCTCCAGATTTTCCTTCTTACCCCCTAAGATTAGGCTTTTCATGTCTGAGCTATTAGTCAAGCTAGCTATGGGGCCAAATAAATTATATGGACTCCCTAAACCTACCCAGAGCATTTCAGCTACCCATCCTACGGTAAACAGTGAGCTGCCATATAAAATTCGCCATGGTAAAGTGAAGCCCTATGGAGATATAGAAAGGTATGAGGGGAAAACGGTTTATTTCAAGGACGGTAAATCAGCTGAGTTTGATGCTATCATAGCCTGTACGGGCTTTATACTGGTACATCCTTTTTTTGATAAGGGCTTTATAAATTACTCAGATGGGCCTGTTCCCCTTTATCTAAAAATGTTCCACGAGAAGTATAAGAATCTGTATTTCATAGGAATGTTCCAACCTCTTGGCTGTATTTGGCCAGGCTCAGAGCTTCAGGCTAAAATAGCTGCCAGGGAACTGGCCGGAAAGTGGACGCGGCCTGAAAACATAGCTACTCTATGCCAGCGGGAGGTTACCCACCCACATGTAAAGCAGGTAAAGTCTGGCAGACATACCATTACAGTAGATTTTCACATGTTTGTAAGGGACTTAAAGAAGCATCTTCCTAAAAACTATCTGAGCAAAGAACCGGCAGGGAAAGAGAGGGCAGAGGCAGTAGGAGTATAATGAGAGATCCCCTGATATTTGTGCATGGCGTCAGTCATGGGGGATGGTGCTGGGAAGAACACTTTGCTCCTTTCTTTAGAAAGCAGGGCTATGACTGTTATAGCCTGAATCTGGAGGGTCATGAAACTCCAGGGAGCAAGAAAAGTATCAACCATATTTCCCTGGCTGATTACGTAAGAAATATAGAAGAAGCCGCAGCTAAGCTAGGTAGGCCTCCCATTCTGATAGGACATTCCATGGGAGGATTAGTGGTGCAGAAATACCTGGAAAATGCCAGCTGCAAGAAAGTTATTCTAGTCGCACCTATTCCTCCTATGGGTTCATGGAAGGCCAGTTTAAGATTTGCCTACCATCACCCGAATGGATTACTGGATCTCATGAGACTGAATCTCTACGCTGCCTTCTATAAAAATGCTCATGCCCTGATGTACAGTGCGGATATGGAAGTCTCTCTCCTGGAAAGCTATAAGGAAAAAATGTGTGCAGAGTCATTCAAAGCCTATCTGCAAACCTTATTCCCCAGGATCAGGATGAAACGACAGAAAGAAACTCCTATGCTGGTAATAGGAGCAGGGAATGATCACATATTTACGGTTAAAGAGATTGAGGAGACGGGCAGATTTTATGAGGCTGAAACCGTCATTTTTGAAAATATGGCTCATAACCTCATGCTGGAAAAAGGGCATGAGCAAGTGGCTGATTACATACTAAGATGGCTTGAAAAGAGCCTTGTGGAGAATGAAGGCTAATGGCTATCTCTTAACTAAATCCAGGACATTCAGGGTTTTATTTTTCCCCTTGTATTGATCTAAAAAGAGCCTCACCTTGGGATAGGTTTCGTAGAATACATCTAAAATGAAGTCTATGGGGAGCTCGTCGAAGTGTCCATATTCCTCCAGATACTCCATGAACTGATCATTTTCCAGGTTATAAGCCTGGAATTTAGTTCCATTCACAGGATCAAACTCCATGACGGGTACTTTCAAAAATTGGCAGAGTTCCTTATTGAAGGCGGGGGTAAGTTCCAGCCATTTTCCTTCCATCCATGCTTCCACATATCCATGAGGTACGAGCACATCATTTCCCAGGAACTCTATCAGCTTTTCAACGGCTATGTGATTTTTTACTTTGGCCAACCTTAACCTTGCAGGTATCCCTGCTGCTCGCAGGCATGAAATCAGAATTACAGATTTATCCAGGCAGTGAGCCTCTTTCTTTTCCATCATGCTGCCTGCCTTCCACTCTTCTACACCCAGATGAATGATGTAGGCGTTATACCGCCACTGATCTCTGACAGCTGTATATAAGGCCTCTATAATTTCTCTCTCGCTAGCACCCTCTTCCGGCATATGTCTCGACACAAAACCAGCCAATTCAGGATGGGAATAGTTGAAAAAAGTAGTTTCGCGAGTGTATAAGGCCCTGTCTTCTTTAGAGAGGAGTTGGATGTTAGCCATGATCTTTTAGACGTTTTTGATTGTCTTCAGATTAAGAAAGTGTAAATAGGGAAGGAAGTTAGCCAAAAAGTATCTACCTAAATAGGATAGATTGAAATAGTTATAGTGTAGTTTATAGAATTATTCATATTTTCTGCACATAAAGAAATTGTTGACTGTATCTGATATATAAAGCCTGAAACACACATCTGCCTATGAAAACGGTCGAAAGAGCGCATTTCCGCTTCCCTCATGTAAACCGTATTGTTTATTTCATACTAATTGGGATCTTATTTTTTACCTACCCATCCTCCTTACAAGCGCAAAAGACTCTGAGTATTTTTATGATTCAGGATGATGATGGTTCCGGGACTCAGAGCTTTGCTGATCAGGTAAAAACAGAGATAGAAGCCCTTTTGGGAAGCCGGATAGAGGTGGAATTCATCGTTAATCTTGTCCCTAAAGATCCTGTAGACTTTGAGGAGCTGGTAACCAGGGCGTATGCACGAGAAGAAGGAGATGTAGTGATAGGGGTGGGCACTAACTCTTCCAATAAGCTGGCCAAGAAGGCAGAATTCTCAAAGCCTACCATCCTAACCATCATCCTGGACAGAGAACTGCAAGGACTTCCCATCACAGAGGAAGGTAGCTCTGGAATTCCTAATCTGTGTTACATAGAATCCCCCTTTGATATCTCAAGGGACTTTACCA
>JBCCLI010000342.1:0-7330 GCA_039026975.1 Bacteroidota bacterium
CAAGGGGAGAGCTACAGATAATGCCTTCATAGAAAGGTTCTTTAGAACGCTCAAACACAAGCATGTGTATCTACATCCAGCCGAAGATGGGTGGGAACTGTATCAAGGAATCGATAGATTTATTGATAGGTATAATAACAAAAGAAGACATCAAGGTATAGGGAGAAGAAAACCTTCAGACCTCTACCACCTTACTGGATGAAGAATAACAAACTAAGAACTCAGCCTAAATGGTCCTATCAATGGGGAGTAGTACAAAAGCAGTACTCAAAATAAAAAGTAACTTTATGGGTATAGATAAATAGTGAAAATTGTTGGCACTTTATGATTTGACTCAATAATGGATTTCCTCTAACTTCTTGTAGCCCCGTGAAATAATATATTTTATTTTTGGATCTTGTATCTGATATACTTTTGCATTGTTATCCCTTTCGCCAAGCATTTCGACTAATCCGAGGTTAATAAATATCTTTATATAACTTATTGCTGTCACATGGGATATTTTTAACTCACTAGTCATATCTTGGATTTTAAACTTCGTCTTCCCTATTTTCAACAATCTATTTACATTGACAATAATATTTTCTTTTCCCTTCCCGGAAGGTATGACAGATTTATAGTCATAGTTTTTTACAAACTTTAACTTCCCCCTTTTAATGCTATTGTTTTCAAAAATTTCTACATCGACATTATTATTCGATTGCTCATCATAAATATGTGATAAAAGTCTGATAGCATCTCTAGGTGATCGATAAGATAAGCTAAGAATTCGACCTGTCTCCCGTTCCGTAGGCATTATGCTATTCAGATCCACATAATTTATCGGGCTAACTGAAAAATATTTTAACCTTTTCCTTATAATTTCTTTTAGTTCATCAAAGGTCCAAGCAATAGTGATGGGGCGAAATTTATCATACCTAACACCAAGATTATTTAGACTATCCCTAACCTGATCCCATAAACTAAAAACTAAAGAAAATGAAGGATCATGTAAAAATGATGTATCACTTAGTATGTACTTTAAAAAGTTTGCTACTCGGTCTACGCGCCCATCTAACGACGAGACCTCATCAATTCTATCAAAAAATATTACCACAGACTTAAATCCTAATGTTTTAATTAATTTAATTAGTTCGGACAAGAAAGATTTTAAGAGCTTGATATTTTCAATAAGTTCCTTTTTAGTATTCTCTCTTTGGTGTTCCTTTATACTAGCCTTAGGAAAGTATTCTTTATATTGTTCACTAACGTCTATATTGTCTATTCCTAAGGACTTACTTATGGTAGATCCAATAATTTCTACACCAGCATTGGCGGCAACATTGAGGGGTGTATAAAATAGATTATTATATTTTTTCACGAACCAATTTCTAGTCTCAAGCCCTCTAACCTTATTAATATATTCTTGATATTCATCTATTGTTACAGGATTATAAAACTCCTTAACAAAAAAGGCTAATTTTATCTTCTGGCTCTTTGATAGCTCTTTTATCTTATACTTATACTTTGTTGTCAGAATAGCGATCTTAGTAGTCAACTCTTCTAACATCATGTAAATCAAGGCGCCATAATTATTTTCATTAGGAATATCGTCAAAAGAGTCGATAGTGATTGAAAAAGCACCTGTTTGGTTGAGTAAGCGGTCTAGTTCAAAGATTAAAGAAGATTTTCCGATTCCTCGCTTACCGAAAATTAGCCTACTGTTTCCATCACTTATATCATCGAGAAGAGTGTCAAAATATCTGGGTTTAACATAAATCTCTTCTAAATATCCTCTTTCTTGCTCGGCAGAAAGTCTAGAGAACGGATTCGAACTAAACCCAAGACTTGAATATAGATTTTTATTCAAAGCAATAATTTTTGATATGAGGAGCAAAATACAAATTTGATCTAAATATTATCTACTTGAGGAGTTTATTTTTTTTCGGATAATATCATTTTCTATATAAATTAATGTTGTATTTATCACTGAAGTATAAATAGTATTGGATGTAGGACGGAGCTAAATATTAACCATTTTATTTGTTCAATTATTTGATAGATCGAGAATATTAAAAAAGCTTAACATCAAGTCTTGAACAGGCCCAAAAAATACCAGCAAATACAAGCGTATGTTAAGAAAAGAATACTCTCCGGGGAGTATAAGCAGAATATGTATCTCCCTTCGGAGAATGAAATATGTACTCAGTTTGAGACCACAAGAGGGACTGTAAGAAAGGCCCTGGATGAATTAATAAAGGAAGGCTACATAGAAAAAGAACATGGCAAAGGAAGCCGTGTCATAGAGAGAAGAAAATCTCTAGGCTTGTTAACCGTCAAGGGGTTTTCAGGGGGAATGGACTATGAAGTGGAAAGTAGGGTTTCCCATCCCTCAATAATCGTTGATTGGAATCCATCTATTGGGTTTGCTTTGACAGAGGAAGAGAAAAAACATAGATGGGTGTATTTCCAGAGAATTCGCTACATAGATGGGAAGCCCATAGTAGTGGAAGACAACTGGTATTCAGAAAAGGCCCTAGAGTTGATAGATGCTACTACTTTTATTGAAGGTTCTTTCTTCAAAACTTTAAGCCAGAAATATCTTATTGAAATCATGGGGGTAGAGCATGAACTTAGGGGAGAAATCGCTTCTAAGGACCTGGCCCAAAAGCTTCAAATAACGGTAAAGAGTCCAATTCTCAATATATCTGTGAGGTTCAGGACAAGTAAACCTACCTTAAATCTTTGCGGCAACTTATACTGTAATACAGAAAAATATCCTGTACGGAATAGCTATAGCCTATAAGTTTTCATGAGATAGGAATGCCTTTGTTGGGCAGGATTCATATGGAATATTATTCATGCAACTTGTGTATACAAGTTGCATTTTCTATTTTCAGATGGCCTCTATTTATGATCAGCCCTTAGGTAAAGAATGATGAAAAATGAGTAGAGAGCCTGGGTAGAGGGGAGTGAAAACTAATCCCAAATAATTTCCATATGAAAATTGCCATGCTGGGTTCGGGCTTCATCGCCCGCTTTTACATAGAATCTTTACATGCACAGCGGAGAATAGATAAAGTGGTAATGGTCTATTCTCGAAATGGTGATAATGCCAAACGGTTTGCCAAGGATTACGGGCTTCCACATTACACTACTTCTATGGAGGAAGCCATTGCTCATCCTGAAGTGGAAGTAGTCCTCATTTCCCTACCTAATCACTTACATGAGGCGGCTGTATTAGCTTGTGCTCGTGCCCAGAAACACGTGCTATGCACCAAACCCCTGGGTAGGAATGCCCAGGAGGCTAAGCGTATGTTGGATTCAGTAGAAGAATCCGGAATTTTTGGTGGTTATCTGGAAGATCTCTGTTACACCCCTAAATTCCTGAAATCGTTAGCAAGTGTAAAAAGGGGTGATATCGGAAGGGTACTTTGGGCAAAGTCCAGGGAGACACATCCAGGGCCCCACAGTGACTGGTTTTGGGATAAGGAGCAGTCTGGTGGTGGAGCCATCGTTGATTTGGGCTGCCATTGTGTGGAGATCAGTCGGAACTTTATAGGAAAGAAGGTAAAACCTCTCGAAGTCATGTGTTGGGCTGATACACAGGTACACCCTATAGAAGCAGAAGACCATGCAATCGGTTTGGTCAAGTATGCTAACGGTGCTGTGGGTCAATTTGAAGTGAGCTGGACCTTCCGTGGAGGGATGGATTTACGGGATGAGGTCATGGGTACTGAAGGGACTATCTGGCTAAATAGCTTTTTGCGGACGGGTTTTGAAATGTTCACCACTGGTAAAGGAGGTGAGGGCTATGTGGCTGAGAAGGCTGAGTCCAATACGGGATGGTTGTTTCCTGTAGGTGATGAGGCACATGAGCTGGGCTATCCGCACATGTTTACGGATATGTTTACAGCTATCGAAGAAGGAAGAGATCCTTTGGAAACATTTTATGACGGATATGTAGTCAATGCCATTTTGGACGCCGCCTTTAAATCAGCCGAGAGCAAGTCATGGGAGCCGGTAGTCTTAGAAGATTGGCGAGGGGATTCTGTCATAGAGAGTGAGAAGCAGTGGACTTCCTATGATGAAGAGCATTATCTGATCAAAGAAGAAATTCTGCCAAACGGTGATGTATCACTGGTACTGAAAAACAAGGCTACCGGAAAAGTTTCTATGAAAGTAACCAAGGCACAAGACTAAGCAGTTTACTCTCAACATGCTCAGGGATAAAAACATCGTGATCATCGGAGGCACAAGCGGAATCGGACTTTCTTCAAGTGCTACTTTCATTAAATATGGAGCCAATGTTGTAGCTACAGGAATAGATGAAGGATCTTGCGAACAGGCTCAGGATATTCTCCAGGATCAAGGGATAACTATCTGTTTGGATGCGAGAATAGAAGGTACGACTGAGAAAGCCATTGAAAGATGTGTAGAAGAATTTGGCAGTTTTGATGGCCTATTTCACGTTGCTGGTGGTAGCGGCCGAAAATGGGGAGATGGCCCTTTGCATGAGCTATCCTTAGAAGGATGGCAGAAGACAATGGATCTTAATTTGACTTCCGTTATGTTGTCCAATCAGGCTGCAGTACAGCATTTCATGGCGAAGGAAACATCTGGAAGTATTCTGAACCTAAGCTCAGTACTCGGATTTTCTCCAGCTCCCAGGTTCTTCTATACCCATGCCTATGCTGCGGCTAAATCTGCCATTATCGGCCTTTCTAAATCTCTTGCTGCCTATTACGCTAAGCATAATATCCGAATAAATATCCTTGCTCCAGCACTGGTACTCACGCCCATGTCTCAAAGGGCTCAAAACAATGAGGAGATCATGCACTACATACATACAAAACAGCCACTGGATGGTGGTCGAATAGGGCAGCCTGAGGATCTCACCCAACTGGCAAGCTACTTTTTATCGGACCATTCCAGCTTTACTACTGGACAAGTGATCTCGGTTGATGGGGGATGGCAAGTAAGTGAAGGACAATGGAAATAAGAGTAGAAGTATAAGGAGAAAGAGAAGATTAGAGAATGTTTTACCTAATTAGAAAGAACCAAGATGGATGTACCTGTTGCTATTGGGGTTGATTTAGGGGGGACCATGATCAAAGGGGTGTTAATCCAGGAAGATGGGAAGATCCTCAACCAAATGACAAGGCATACAAATGATGCAGGGGATACTTCTATATTCACCTGGAAAGAGGAGATCAAAAAAGTAGTAGAAGAACTAAAGTCCAAAGGAGAAGCGGATATCCCTATTGGCATTTGTGCTCCTGGTATACCTGATACCTCCCATCAAGCCATAGCCTATATGCCAGGAAGGCTAGAAGGACTGGAGAAGCTAAACTGGGCTGAGTATTTAGCAGAAAAAGATACCTATGTCATTAATGATGCAAAGGCAGCCATGATGGCAGAGCATCAGTTTGGAGTAGGGAGAGGAATAGACAACCTTATTCTACTGACCCTGGGTACCGGAGTAGGAGGAGCCATCGTCATAGGAGGGAAGTTATATGATGGATGGTTGAACCGAGCAGGGCATTTAGGCCATCTTTCTCAACAACCATTTGGAGAAGAAGGTATTTTCAACCTGCCTGGGACCTTAGAAATGGCTATTGGAAACGCCACTGTTTTACAACGGTCCAAAGGTCAATTCCACAGCACCCATGAACTGGTACAAGCATATGAAGGGGGTGATGATTGGGCTACGCTGGTTTGGTTAGAGTCAATCAAAGCCCTGGCAATGGGAATAAGCTCTTTGATTAATATTCTTTCGCCTGAGTTAATCATTTTGAGTGGAGGTATTACGATGGCAGAGGAGGCCTTATTCAGACCATTGAAGAATTATATGAAGCTATTTGAATGGCTACCTGGAACCCTTCCTACCCCCATTGTAAAAGCCAATTTCACCTCCTTTGCCGGTGCAGTAGGAGCAGCCGTATTCGCCTTAAAACACTAACCCACAAATGGGAGCTCCCAGATACTTAATCCTTAATAATCATTCATGACACCTTCGCAGGAATATTTAGCCAAATGTCAACAAATCATAGAGATCATTGGCGAACAGCAAGAACAAATACAACAGGCTGCGGATTGGTTTGCTCATACCATTCTTCAGGGTAGAATGGTCCATCTCTTTGGTTCAGGCCATAGCCGGATTATGGTAGAAGAAATGTGGCCGCGTTATGGCTCTTTTCCCGGGTTTAATCCAATCGTAGAGTTATCCCTGACCTTTCACAATATGGTTACTGGCTCCAATGGTCAAAGGCAAGCTATGTTTTTGGAGAATGTTCCTGGTTTTGCCGCCAGAATCTTAAGAAACTTTGACTTAACGGCTACTGACAGTGCACTTATCATCTCTTCAAGTGGAACTAGTCTGGTCCCGGTTGAAATGGCAGAAGAGTTTCAGAAGAAGGCAATCAAGGTGGTCAGTTTGATATCCGTGAGGCACTCTGAAAAGAGTAGCAGTAAAAGAACAGATGGGAAAAAGCTTCAGGATTTTTCGGATTTGGTACTGGACACTGGGGCTCCTATTGGAGATGCCATGATCAGTATTCCCGCTTTGGATACCCCCGTTTCCCCTGGCTCTACAGTTGGTGGGGCCATGATCATTAATAGCATAAAAGCTGAGGTGGCAAAAAGGCTGACCGAGGCAGGACAACCTCCCAAGGTGTTAACTGCTGCATCCATCGTAGGGAAGGAGCGTGCGACCGATTTATTTGAAAGCGCCTATGACGAGCATGCACATAGAATGGCAAAGCTATATGAAAAAGTAGGTGAGAATCAATAATCTCATATAGTGTTGCACACCATAGTTTTCAAACAGTACTAATAGTTAAGGACTTATAAATAATGATAGATCATCCCATTCGTACCACAGTAATCGGTAGTTATCCATTTCCTGCCTGGCTAGAGTTTGCCAGTAGCCATCTATCTGAGTTTGGCAAGACAGACATTAAAGAGATGCAAGAAGATGCTGTTGTGGCGGCTATTCATGATCAGGTTTCTGCTGGTTTGGATGTCATAACTGATGGAGAACAAAGCCGCTTTGATTTTAACCTTTCTTTTTACGGATTCCTCCAGGGAATTGAACAGAACAAACAGGTAGATCGTAAATGGGGCCCACCTGCGCATGATCAAAGAGGGAAACATCAGATTGCCCATACACTAAGCGCACCTAATGGGTTAGGGGTAGTTGAAGAATTTCTTCAGTTGCAAAAATTAGCTCCTGAAGGACCCGTACTTAAGGCTAGTGTTCCGGGACCTTTCACCTTGAGTGGCCGGCTACTGCCCAACGAAGAATACCCAGATAGATATGCCATTACAGAGGCTTTGGTACCAATTGTTA
>JBCCLI010000343.1:0-7317 GCA_039026975.1 Bacteroidota bacterium
ACTACAGGCTCTATTCCTTCCTGCTCGAGGCGGCTAATAAAAGCAGGATTCTCAGTACCCGGATTGAAAATTACTCTTTTGGGTTTGAGAGAAATAATCCAGTCTTCGTAAGGCTGCTGGTTTTTAGGGCTCAAGTAAAGGGTGACGGTATCTATGTCTTCTCCTTCTACATCTTCTCTATCCGTGAGAATAGAAACACCTGCTACTTCTCCAGCCTTTCTCCCAAAGGCTATTACTTGCTCATCATTACTGAGTAGCCTATGGATAACAAGGTTTCCGTATCTGTCTGGGTTTAATGAGGCGCCAAGGACAAGCGTGCGTTTATCTTTAGTTGTTGTATTCATTATCAATGATTGAGTTTTGAATGAGAGAATAATTGAATGTTGAATGAGAGAATGCCACATAAGCAGTTAAATGTGCCCTAATTCATTATTCAAAGGTAGCAGATCAATCACATGTGAAATGTCATCCATTTGTTAAAAGAAATGAGCCATCCTTTGGTAAAAGAATGGCTCAGCTTTTCGGAAGCTAAGGAAGCTATTCAGTCTCTTCAGAGGCTTCTTTCACATCTTTGGCATCAGACTTATTCTCTGCTTTACCCTTCTGTGTTTTTACCTTGATTTCTTTCTTCTTCTCGTCATAGTCTACTTGGAGCGTATCTCCAGCTTTAGTCTTTCCTGCCAGAATCTCATCCGCTATAGGGTCTTCCAGGTATTTCTGGAGGGCTCTTTGCAGTGGCCTAGCCCCAAACTGCTTATCAAACCCTTTCTCCGCAATGAACTTTTTAGCGGTATCTGATAGCTTTATCAGGTAGCCTTTCTCCTCTATTCTAGCGAACACATCCTTCAGTTGAAGATCTATGATCTCCATGATGTGCTCTTGCTCCAGCTCGTTAAAGATGATGACTTCATCTATTCTGTTCAAGAACTCAGGGCGGAAGACTTTCTTCATCGCACCTTCTATCGTAGAGCGCATCATGTCATCTGTCTGATCCTGCTTAGACTTGGTACTGAAGCCTACACCTGTCCCAAAGCTCTTCAGTTCTCTTACCCCTACGTTAGAAGTCATGATGATCACACAGTTTTTAAAGTCTATTCTCCTACCTAGTCCATCTGTTAAGATACCGTCATCTAATACCTGTAGCAGAATATTGAAAATATCAGGATGCGCTTTTTCTATTTCATCTAGCAACACTACGGAGTAGGGCTTTCTTCTTACACGCTCTGTTAACTGCCCGCCTTCTTCATAGCCCACATATCCAGGAGGGGCTCCTATCAAGCGAGATACAGTAAACTTCTCCATATACTCACTCATATCCAGTCTGATGAGTGCTTCCTCAGAGTCAAATAGGTAACGAGCCATGGCCTTAGCCAGTTCTGTCTTACCTACGCCGGTTTGTCCCAGGAAAATGAAAGAACCAATAGGTTTCATAGGATCTTTAAGCCCTAGTCTTGAGCGCTTGATGGCTTTCACTAGCTTGTCTATGGCTGAATCTTGCCCTATGATCACATTCTTAAGAGAATCTCCCATCTTCTTCAAACGGGTCATCTCACCAGCAGCTATCTTAGTTACAGGTACACCTGTCATCATGGATACTACTGAAGCTACATCTTCCTCAGAAACGGTGTAGCGTTTATTACGGGTTTCTTCTTCCCATCTCACCTTGGCCTGCTCCAATTCTTCCAGCAATCTTTTTTCCTGATCTCTCAGCTGCGCAGCTTCCTCATACTTCTGACTTTTTACTACCCTGTTTTTCAGCTCCTTAACCTCTTCTATTTTTCCTTCCAGATCCAGGATGTTCTGAGGAACGTGGATATTAGTAATGTGAACGCGGCTACCTGCTTCATCCAGTACGTCTATGGCTTTATCAGGGAAGTATCTATCAGAAATATATCTATCACTTAACTTCACACAAGCTAAGATGGCATCTTCTGTATAGTTTACGTTATGATGATCTTCATACTTAGCCTTAATATTTTGGAGAATAGTGATGGTTTCCTCTACAGAAGTAGGCTCTACCATGACTTTTTGGAAGCGTCTTTCTAATGCTCCGTCTTTTTCAATGTACTGACGATACTCATCCAGGGTAGTAGCACCTATACATTGGATTTCCCCTCTGGCCAGCGCTGGCTTGAAGATATTAGAAGCATCTAGTGAACCAGAAGCGCCACCAGCTCCTACGATAGTATGAAGTTCATCAATAAACAGAATGACATCTGGAGACTTTTCCAGTTCCGCCATGACCGCCTTCATCCTTTCCTCAAATTGTCCTCTGTATTTAGTCCCAGCCACTAGTGAGGCTATATCCAGGGTTACTACCCTCTTATTGTACAGTACTCGGCTTACCTTTCGTTGCACAATTCTCAGGGCTAGCCCTTCTGCAATAGCAGTCTTTCCAACACCTGGCTCACCAATCAGAACTGGATTATTTTTCTTTCTACGACTTAGAATCTGAGCGACCCTTTCAATTTCATTTTCTCTCCCAACAATGGGATCCAGCTTGTTGTCTTCAGCAGCCTTAGTCAGGTCGCGTCCGAAGTTATCAAGCACAGGGGTTTTCGATTTTGTTGATTTCCTGGATCTTTCTCCTGGTGTACTCATTTCTGAAGATTCTGGTGGTTCACTGGCTACAGACATACGGGGAGAGCCTTCTTCATCCTTACTTTCCAGTTCTGCTCTGACTACATCATAAGTCACACCAAAACGGGAAAGTATCTGCGCTGCTACATTATTCTCCTCTCGGAGGATAGACAACAGCAAGTGCTCAGTACCTATAAGTCCGCTTTTAAGCAATTTTGCTTCCAGTCTGGTTATTTTTAATACTTTTTCTGCCTGCCTTGTTAAAGGGAGATTTGTCAGGTTGATGGTTGTTACCGTTCCTTTCACGGCATTCTCAATTGCTTTTTTCAATTGAGAAAGGTCTACACTGAGATTCATAAGGATTCGCACAGCTAATCCTTCCCCCTCTCTAATAAGGCCTAACAGTAAATGTTCTGGCCCTATATAGTCATGTCCCAGTCGTATGGCCTCTTCCCGACTGTAGGATATTACATCCTTGACTCTATCTGAAAAATTAGATTCCATACTTGTTATTCAAAAAAAGAGAAGCTTTTCTTCCCTATTCCTTATTGCCGTATTCGTGCCACAATGATCTTTATGTCATAATGTCTCTCTTTGATGCCAAACTTGCAGGTTTACATGAAAGAGGAGTGAATGGATACAGCAAGGCAGCAGCTTTCTAAGGTACGTTTGTTTCCTGAGAACTCCACTACTCTTACAACTAGAATTATTACTCGGGGGTTTATAAAATCTGAATATATTCGATTTAGATAAACGTAAGCCCCCCTTGCTTGGTTTCAAGCTATCCTGCTATAGGTAGTTACCTGAGACCAGGATGGCGATGACCAGGGCAATAATGAAAAGATTTACTAAGGACAGCGGTAATAAACGCTTCCATCCTAAATCCATGAGCTGATTATATTTAAAGCGCGGTAAGGTCCATCTTACCCACACAAAGACAAAAACAAAAAATACTGTCTTAAATAAAAAAGCCCCTAGCCCTACGAACATCATCAGTATCTCATTAGATGCATCTAGCCACAGATAACTTTCAAATGGAACTAAATATCCTCCGAAAAACAAGGTAGTTATGATGGCAGAAGCAATGATCACATGAATATACTCTGCCACAAAAAACAAGGCGAACTTCATAGAGCTATACTCTGTGTGAAATCCACCTACTAACTCTTGCTCTGCTTCTACTAAGTCAAAAGGAGCTCTATTAGCTTCTGCAAAGGAGCAAGTAAGAAAAATCAGAAATCCTAAAGGATTGATAAAAATATTCCATACTCCTCTTTGTGCCTCTACTATGGAACTTAGCTTCAGAAAATCTCCAGCGCCTTCATAATTTAAATTGGTCAGGAGAATGACGCTTACCACTGATAATCCCATCGCTAACTCGTAGCTAATCATCTGTGCGGAAGATCGTAAGCCTCCTAGTAATGCGTACTTACTGTTAGAAGACCAACCTGCTAAGGTTACTCCATAGACCGCTACACTTGCGATACTAAGTACATAAAGTATTCCTATGTTTACATCAGCTATGATTAGGGGGTCCCCTACTACTTCAGTCAATGGATTAGCCCCTGAAAAAGGAATAACGGCCATTATGACCAGAGAAATAGTTACTGCAACAATAGGGGCTAAAAAGTGAACCAGTTTATCTGATGCATGTGGGGTTACATCTTCCTTAAGTAGTAATTTAATCACATCTGCTAATGGCTGAAGTAGCCCAAAAGGTCCCACGCGATTAGGGCCTACTCTTTGCTGGATCAGTGCAGAAACCTTGCGCTCAAGGTAAACTGAATAGGCAGCACCTGTAAGTAATACCCCTAACGCTATGCCTATCAAAATACCCGAACTAACAATAATTTCCATAGGTGCAAAACTACAAAATAATCCGTATTCTCAAGGATATAATCTATAGGTAATCCCACCTTTTCAGACCTTTAACTTTCTTTCTCAGAAGAAACTATATACCATGCGGCTGTAGTAAACCAGTCTCTTAGTATGGGAAGACTTCTCAGAACAGGAAGCTGCCTCCTGGGAGTAAGTCCAAACTTGTATTTATAGATGGGATTGAATAAAAATAAGTCTCGCTTGAGAATATGATACTTATTCACCCTTAAATACTTTTCTAGCTGCTGAATAGAAATACCGGTATCCTTAATCTCTAATAATTCTTGTACCACTCTCTCTGTCTCCCCCCCATTTTCCAGAATTTTCTTGTAGATATTTTTAGGAAGTAGGTGATAGTAAGGAAGCTTACTTAGCCACTTATTGGCAGCTATCTGCTGATGCCCTCCAAAAGGCATACGCCAGGGGGGGAAGCCTAGAAACAATCTTCCATCTTTAGCTAACAAAGATGAAATGTGAGCTAAAAACCTTTCCTGATCAGGAATATGTTCAATAGTATCTTTCAAAAGAATTAAATGGAAACTCCCTGCATACGTATGCGCAAACTCCTCATCATATACATTTTTAACTATAAAGGAAGCCCTGCCGGAATCTACACATGCTCTCATCAACTCATTCGCATGGGCTATCCGACTCTCACTGAGGTCTACGCCCATGACTGTTGCGCCAGCTTCCCAGAAAGGCTTGAGGACTCCACCCTCTCCTGCTCCTATTTCTAACACCCGTGTACCTTCCGTTATAGGTAGTTCTGAATTAATAAATGGAAGCAGGTAGGTCTTAGCATTCTCATACTGTTGATCAAAACGGACTTGAATGGAGGCGTGTTGAGACAGTGCCATGTGATATTTTCTGCAAGTATAACCATTCCAAACACATAATGTGCTTATTACCTACCTGGATGTAAGTAGGGAGAGGGTGAAGGGTGAAAATCAGCTCACCTGACTCATGCTAGAATTTCTAGTTTCCACTATGATTATTCAACTAAGGAAACTGGGTCGTACTAATTTTCTGCACAATAGCTCATTATTCTTCAAAACATTAGCTCGTCAGAGCCTTACCTTTAGTATTTCTTCTAACAAACTATCTTTTTCAAAGATGGCCCTAGTTTTCCTGAGAAACGGTCGTCAGTAATTTAGAATCACCTTTATACCTATTCATGAATACTATATGATCTGTACGCCAGGTAAGAAGGGTAGGTAACTTACAGGTAATTTGCTGATTAGTGTATAACTCCCGAGCCAGCAAAGGGTTAGCAACCAGCCACCTTAAATTTTTATGAAGTACCATTTCCAACTCTTGATGAGTATTCCTCCATTTGAGGTTTTGATAAAAAGACTCCGCCAATGCCTTGTTAGCAGACAACCACTGATAACTACTAAACAGCTCTTTCAGTACCTCTGGATGGCTGGTTAAGTAAGTCCGGGATTGTAAGCTGGTAGGACCATGCAGGTCAGAAAGGCGCTTTAGCTTACCTTTTTCCTGTTTCTCAAGGTAAGCGCTTTCAGATCCCAGCATTTCTGCGAGCTCATAAAAACTTAGATGCCCATCATGATTTTTATCAGTTAGGGTAAAGACTTGTTCATTTTCATAGAAAAGGTAGATTTCATTCCATTGATGGATCTCATTCTTATCTAGAAAAGCATCCGCATTTAGATCTGCCATGAGAAACCTCTCTTGTAGAAACCATATGTGAGAAGGAGCTACTGGAGAAACAGACTGGGAAAAAAGTAGGGAGTGACATGAGAGCAGGATTGTTAGGGATTGCAAAAACTTAGCCTTCATATTTGGAACTAGGTCTAGTTGACAGCGAGTAAGTAATCTTTAATAGCTACCTTTGCATGTAGGCAACTGTATCAACTCTTTTGTTTGCAGGCTTAACAACTATTAAACTAACTAGTAGGTAGTTTTATTTTATCTTCATTCATACAACTTTTTGATTTTTAATACTTTCAATAGACTGAAAGGTCTACTATTCATAGGGAGGAGGGGGATAATCATAGCACATTTTAGGTAAGAATAGACATCTGACTAAAATAGCTATTGGGATGACTGTCATGGTAGGCTAAGCGTATACCTCTCCACCAGGGTAACAAAAAAACCCTCTACAGTAATGAAGAGGGCCAAAATTATTAATGACGTGATTTATGCTACATTAGCAGCATTATTGTTTCTAGGGTAGAGAGATTGGGCAGAGAGTGAATAGGGTTTGTATTTGTGAGGAACATGCTTCCATATTTTCTTAGCAGTTTCACAAATTTTAGTCAGACCATGAATAATTTCCTGTTCTAAATCCCTAATTTTTTTAGGATCTTGGTTGGAGAATGACTCTCCGAGTATTTTTTCGAGGTTTTCACACTTATAGGCAAGCGCAACAATGAAATCTGCATGAATACCATGTTTAGTGAATTCTGCTAAATCTCTGGCAGCAGAAATCATTTTTTCATTGCAGATACTTAATAACTGTTGTGAACTAAGCTTCGCTATAAGTGGTTTTACCTGAGATTCCATAAGCACTTAAGAGGTTAAAATGTTAAAACAGCAAGTGTAATTTTAAACCTTCATTCAAGGGTATTATAAGTGCAAAGACTGAAAGGTCTCTGACGTATACGTAGTGGCAGCGAAAAAGATTATTGAAGCGTTAAATCACCAACGTACAGTAGACAAAGAAAGATATTATCACCATTTGCGTTCATTACAATATTAATAAAAAGAAGGGAAAAAACAAAATACATTATGGGTAAAAGGAGGGCTTTTATGATGATTTGTTAGCGGAAGTCCCAAGCCTATGAAATACCTTATTCATTTCTCTAACAGCACTTTCTATCCTATACACCCCCAACT
>JBCCLI010000344.1:0-7278 GCA_039026975.1 Bacteroidota bacterium
CGGTAACAGAATCTGCTGAGGTTAGGAAAAAGATAGGCTTTCTTACGGGTAGTACGGGCCTGTATCACAGGTTAAGCGCTAACGAGATCATTAAATACTTCGCAGACTTATATGGGATGGAAACCCGTGTTTTTCTGCACAGGAAAGATGAGCTGTTTACGCTACTAGGTATTCATGAGTTTGCACATAAAAGAATAGGAGAACTTTCAACAGGCATGAAACAAAAGGTCTCTATTGCCAGAACAATGATACATGATCCAGAAGTGGTAGTATTCGATGAGCCCACCTCAGGCCTGGATGTCATTTCTTCAGAAAATATAATTGGGCTCATTAGAAATGCTAAAACCCAAGGCAAAACGGTTATATTCTCTTCTCACATAATGAGTGAGGTAGATCTGTTGAGTGATGACCTGGCTATCATCCATAAGGGTAAGCTCCGATTTAATGGAACTATGGATGAGTTCCGTGCCAGCATGAAAGACTACACCCTTACAGAAGCTTTCATCAAAACTGTCACAGAGAAGGCCTAGTCTACCTTGAAAAGGAGAATCATTATGGAATATTCAGTCTGGGAAAAACTGAAATAGATTACGTCTCTATTTCAAGCCTAATCTGATTTTTTTTATTCTCGCGGGAATAAAAGCCTCCTTTTACTTGTCAAAGAGAAAAAGATGTAAATGCCTGTGGCGATACCTTCCAAGCTTACAGATATGGAACTGCTGGCAATGGCCAGAGATGGTGATGACCAGGCGTTCCGGCAGTTAGTAGATAGGTATGAGGCTAAGGTAGCAGGTACAGTGAAAGGGATGTTGGGAGATAGAATGGAGGCAGAGGATGTAGGACAGGAAGTATTTATTAGATTTTATCGGTCTATAGGCCAGTTTAAAGGGGAAGCCAAACTGGGGACTTATTTAACACGCATTGCGATCAATCTGTCCATTAATGCGTTAAAGAAGGAGAAACTTGCAAGATGGGTCAGTCTGTTCCAAAAAGAGTCTAGAGAGGCCTACCAGCTTCAGGATAGTGGACTAAGTCAAGACCAGAGAGATACCCAGCAGTTCTTTTACCAGGCCCTTTCTAAGATAGATGAACGCTACCGCTCTGTGCTGGTATTAAGATTTATTGACGGATATAGCACCCAGGAGACAGCTGACATTCTGAAAATCCCTACCGGCACTGTATTATCCAGACTGGCAAGGGCACAGAAAAAACTCAAAGAAACTATAGGAAGATGGGAAACTTAAGTCACATTCGAGATCTCATGATTCGTTCACTGGATGAGTCTCTTTCTCCAAGAGAACAAGAACGCCTGGAAAGGGGGTTACATGACTTCCCGGAAATAGAGAAGGAACGCAAAAAATTACTGGCCTTCAGAGAAGGGCTGGCTGCGCAGAAGCATACTTTTGGACCTTTCTTTAGCACAAGAGTAGAGGCCAGGATAGAAGGACTGGAAGAAAATGCCTATAACCAGCTAGGGCTCCCTTCTCTGGCACCGGCCTTTGCCAGGCTAGCTATCCCTTGCTTGGGAATTTCTATGATTTTGTTGCTGAGCCTACTATTTCAGGGACAAGAACTAGGATGGAATTTATTTACCGGCTCCACAGAGATAGAGCTGGCTGATCTTTGGCTAGCTTCTATGGTTCAAAGCTGACACCTATGGAAAAATTAAAACCATATCTCATCATTTTTATTACCCTCCTGATAGGATTTATCATGGGGATACTTACCCAACGGATGTTAATCAGACATCAAATAAATAATATTACGGAGGTACAGCTTCAGAAGGAATTCAAATCCCGCTTTTTGGGAGGTCTCTCCCTCACTCCTGAGCAGCAGGCGGAGTTAGATCCCATCCTGGATGAGCATTCTGAGCGCACCAAAAATTTAAGGATGGCATTTCGGTCTACCATAGATTCCTTATTTCAAGATCTTGAAATCATTCTCACAGAAGAACAAATGAAAACCCTAAAAGAAAGGCGACAACGGAGAAGAAGAGGAAAAGGACCAAGGCCTTTTCCGCCCAGACCTAGGGAATAGATAAAAATGTTATTACTGAAACAACCCTTTTTCTAATAATTCAGTATATAGAAGTACGTATTTGGGTTGAATCTATCAATGAAAGAGCGGACATCCCCCCGATGTCCGCTCTACCTTTTTACTACCTGACTAGTTAGTAGGTGCCTTCAGTTTCTCTTTAAACTTCTTTCGGAATTTATCCAGCTTAGGTCTAATCACAAATGCACAGTATGGCTGAGCAGAATGGGATGCATAGTAGTTCTGATGATAGTCTTCTGCGGTGGAATAATTATTTATTTCTGTTATCTCAGTAACTATAGGGTTATTCCATTCTCCTGATTCATCAGCTGCCTGCTTAGCTGCTGTGGCCTGTGCTTGTTGCTCCTCATTATGATAAAAGATGGCAGACCTGTACTGCGTCCCTACGTCATTCCCTTGTCTATTCAGCGTAGTAGGATCATGGGTGCTAAAAAATACTTCTAACAGTTCTGCATAAGTAATAGCAGCTGAATCATATGCTATTCTGATAACCTCTGCATGTCCTGTGGTCCCTGTACATACTTCCCTGTAGGTGGGGTTATTTACATGCCCCCCAGCATAGCCAGACTCTACAGCTAATACTCCTTCTAGCTCTAGAAAAACAGCTTCTGTACACCAGAAACATCCATTACCAAAGGTAGCTACAGCCCTTCCTTCAGCAAGTAAATCATCTATTGCGCTCATATTATTGGTTTGATCTGTTTGAGGTTGCTGGGCACAAGCAAAAAGTGCCAGACCTGTCAACAAAGAAAATATAGGATATGTTAAGAACTGGAATCGCATACTGAGAAATGTTAATGAATATTAGGCTTGCTAGTGACTAGCTAGAGCACTTTTATTACTACAGCCTAGGACAAAATGTTACGCAATTATTAAATTTTAACCGAAAACTTGAATTAGATAGGGGTTTTGAATCTCTTTGGCCCCACACTATAATACCGATTATGGACATCACAATGGCATTTATGATTGCCGGTTTCATCCTGGCAGCCTACTCAGTAGTTGGAAATGACGTTATCCAAACGCTGGGAACTTTTCTCACCTCTAATGCTGAAAGGCCATGGTATGTCCTATTTGGATTTGCAGGTTCTATCCTGGCTGCTGTCATGATTTTCGGCTGGTATGTGAATAATGGAGATATGGCCTATGGCCGACTGGAAAAGTTTCCTCTACCGGAAGATTTTGCCTGGTGGTATGTCATTCCTCCCATAGTCTTACTGCTAATCACTCGCATAGGGATACCCGTAAGTACCACCTTTCTCATCCTTAGCATCTTTGGGTCAGGTAAGGTGATGGGACAAGTGATCCTGAAATCTGTAACCGGCTATGCAGTAGCATTCGGCGCTGCTGCCGTCATATATGCCTTGATAGCCCGCTCTGTGGAAAAACGCTTCATAGATACTAATGATAAAGCCCCCAATCCTGTCTGGATAGGGTTGCAGTGGCTATCCACGGGCTTTCTATGGTCCCAATGGCTGATTCAAGACTTAGCTAATATTTACGTGTTTTTACCACGTCAGCTTTCTGCTGCAGAGATGCTACTTTCTCTAGGGGTAATCTTAGGGCTATTAGCCTACATTTTTTACGTAAGTGGAGGGGCTATCCAGAAAATAGTAAATACGAAAACCAATACCGCTGACATACGCGCAGCTACCATCGTAGACTTCATCTATGGAATAGTCTTATTGATCTTTAAAGAATGGTCAAATCTCCCTATGAGTACCACCTGGGTATTTATAGGCCTGCTAACGGGCCGTGAATATGCTATCAACTACTTACTGAATAAGGATAAACTCCCAATGGTAAATAGGATGGCCCTTATAGATCTAGGTAAAACAGTCCTGGGACTGGTTATTAGTATTCTTCTGGTCATTCTCATTAAAACCCTGAATGGAGAACCCATCATGTGGACATAAAAGGGGACACATTAACACTTTATTATTAACTCCATGGTCAGTTCTCACGTTATTTGAAAAGATTTCCCCTCTGGCGAAAGTACCTCCAGATTGGGTTTTTATATTATTTACTATTAGTTAATTTTGCGACTTCCAATTTTAACCTATAGCCAGACAGTTATTTATCGCTTTATTTATGTTTAAGAGAAATAGCGTCTTTTTCACTACAGTAGTTAGCCTTGTATATGTATGTACCTTCTCTTCCGTTTTTTCTCAAGAAAGTGTTCTTCTAACTTTTGAAAAGGAGAATGTCTCTAAGGAGGAGTTTGAACGGGTATACCAAAAAAATAACGGAGGGTATACGTCTGCCAAAGACCATACAACCGAACAGTTCCAGGAATACCTGGATCTATATATCAACTTCAAGCGGAAAGTATTCGCAGCTGAAGACATAGGGCTCCCAGAAACCCCAGGCTTTCAACAAGAATTTGAAACCTATCGTAAGCAGCTAGCCAGGCCATATTTATCTGCTAAGGAGGTAGAGAATAAATTAATAGAGGAAGCCTACGAGCGGTCTAAACTGATTTTAAATGCAAACCACTTATTAGTCAGCCTAAGCCAGGACCCTTCCCCTGAAGATACCTTAACAGCCTTCACCCTCATTTCTGCCATAAGGGATACCCTGATGAAGGGAAAAGTGAGTTTTGAAGAAATGGCTGTTAAACACTCCACAGACCCCTCTGCCGCCACCAATAAAGGAAACCTCGGGTACTTCACTGTATTTGATATGGTATACCCCTTTGAATCGGCTGCCTTTGGAACTGGTGTAGATGAAATCTCAGCCCCTGTCAGGACACAGTTTGGCTACCATCTGGTCAAAGTAAACGACAGAATAGAAACCTTGGGGAAAAAACGTGCTGCCCACATTCTCATCAGGGTAGGTGAGCGTTACAGTGCTAAGGATACTACCCAGGCAAGAGACATAGTGAATGAGCTGTATGGCCGTCTCCAAAAAGGAGAGGCTTTCTCAGATTTAGCAGCCGAATACTCTGACGACCCTAATTCTGCCCCTAAAGGAGGTGATCTGGGAAATGGAAGGCTACTTCCCAGTATGCAAGAAGTAAAGCTCAAACTAGCTCCGGAAACCTTCTCTGCCCCCTTCCAAACGCAGTTTGGCTGGCACATCATGAGCGTAACAGAGATAGATACCCTCAAATCTTTAGAGGAGACCACGCCTTCCCTCAGGCAAAGAATAGCTAGGGACAGCAGGTCTAAGCTCAGTAGAGCGGCCCTCATAGCGCGAATCAAAAAGGAGTATGACTACCGGCTAAATGATAAGGTCTTTGATGACTTTACAGCTACCCTCACCGCTAGCTTCTCTAATGGAACCTGGAAACCAGATACTACCGGAGAAAAGATAGAATTTTATAAAAATACCCTCTTTACACTGGAAAAAGAGTACAACGTTTCTTTGGCCGACATGGTAAATTTTTACGCCAGATTCAGAGTAAGGAACCCAAGACTTAGCCCACGCAAAGCTGCTGAACAAATCCTGGAACGCTTCACAGAAAGAACCCTACTGGACTATGAAGAGCAAAAGCTCCCTGAAAAAAATCCAGAGTACCGCCATCTGCTAAAGGAGTATAGAGATGGAATTTTGCTTTTCACCCTCATGGAGCAAAAAGTATGGAAAAAAGCAGTAGAAGATACAGTAGGACTCAAACAGTATTATGAAGACCATAAAGATGACTTCTTTGCAGAAAGATCCCTAGATGTAAGAGAATATAAAACCACCTCTGAAGAAGCCATTCAGCAGGTAGCCAGGATGCTAAAAGAAGGGAAAAGTGAGGAAGAAATCACAGAAACAGTAAACAAAGAATCTTCGTTAGCCTTAAGAATTATCAGCCAAACCTTTGAGGAAGGAAAAGACCAGCCAGAGCAAGCCATTATGGAAAAAGAAGCTGGATATATGACAGACCCCTTTGAGAGTGGTAAGAGCTTTAAGATTTGGGTTGTTAAAGAAGTCATACCGGCAGGTATTAAACCCTTCCAAAAAGCCAAGTCTGAATGTATCACTAAATATCAGGATCATTTGGAGCAGGAATGGCTATCAGAACTCAAAGAAACTTATCCCGTGGAAGTAAATGATAAAGTTTTCACAAGCTTATTCAAATAGTAGTTCATAAGCTATGCATATTGACAGATTGATAAAAGGCTTATTTTTCTTGACCGTTCTCCTGGGGGGAGTTACCCTCATGACATCTTGTAAGAAGAATGTGCCAGCGGAGAAGGAAGTGGTGGCTGAGTATAAGGGAGAGGAACTTTACCGGGAAGAGATTACTCTTTTCCTACCTCAGCAGATGCTGTCAGATAGTAACAGGGTAGCAGATAGCACCCGATTAGCAGATAAGTACGTACAGCGCTGGATAAAAGATAGGCTTATGGCAGATCAGGCTAGAAGCCAAATCCAGGATCTGGATGAAAAAATCCAGTATCAGCTAGAAAACTATAAATACCAGCTAATCCAGCAGGAATATATTAATCAGGTGCTCAGTCAGCAGCTGGATACACGGATAACAGAAAGTGAAATCCAGAACTTCTATGAGCAGAACCAGGATAAATTTGTGAGTAAAGCTGCCTTCTACAGCTACTTCCATATAAGAACCCCCATTCTCAATCCCTACCAGCAGGTGGCATGGATGAGAAGTAGAGAGCGTGTAGATATAGACAAATTAAAGGAGTGGGCAGAGACAGAGGGGGAAGCCGTAATGATTAAGCTAGACAGCACCTTCCTGTCTAATCAAGAGATATTAGTAGCAGGTACAGGGTTTTTTGGAGATATCACAAGAATCAGGAAGGGTACGGTTTACAACTATTTTACTAATCAGGAAGAAAAGTACTACAACTTTATTAAAGTGCTCAATGTCATAGAACCTGGGGATATTAAGCCCTTGACTCTTTGTAGAAATGAAATCGTTCAGAGAATTCTAAATAAAAGGAAGTACCTACTTATAGAGCGTACGGAATCAGATCTTTGGCAAAAAGCAGAACGGAGTAAAGGATTTAGAATTGCGGGAAAATAAATAGACAGCCTTTTGGGGTAAGATATACGTTTTACTTGATATATTCTCATAGTAAACCAACAGATGATGATGAATAAAATTCTGGTAACAGTAATAGGTACAGCATGTATGCTATTTGGACTTACTGTTTCAGGTCAAACGCTAGACAGGATAGTAGCAGTTATAGGAGAAGAAATTATCCTGGAATCTGATGTAGATAATCAATATAACTACCTAACAGGTAATGGCCAGAAGGATGATGGAAC
>JBCCLI010000345.1:0-7184 GCA_039026975.1 Bacteroidota bacterium
ATCAGTTCTTATTAGCTTTTTCTCTTGTGACAATGGAGCTGAACTTCCTGCACCCTCAGGGACTTCTGATACAGTAGACCCTGATAGTCCAGAGTGGGTTTCCACCAATCAGCAGTTCAGTCTGAACATGATGAAGGAGCTATTCTCAGCGAAAGGACAGGAGAATATTTTCTTTTCTCCCCTTAGTATAGAAATGGCCCTCAGTATGACTGCCAACGGAGCCGAAGGGAATACCCAGACGGAAATGCGTCAGGCGTTAGGACAGCAAAACTTCACTACAGAAGCGGTCAATAAACAGTTCCAAAGCCTAATGGCTAATATCCCTCAGAGAGATAACTTTAAGATCAATCTGGCCAACTCTATCTGGTATAAAAATACCTTCCAGGTAAAACCAGACTTCCTCCAGACAAACGAGACTTTTTATAATGCAGAGGTAAGTGCCCTGGACTTCACTGCACCAGATGCCCCTGGTCAGATCAATCAGTGGGTGAGTGATGCCAC
The DNA here is from genome assembly GCA_039026975.1 of Bacteroidota bacterium. Classification (GTDB taxonomy): domain Bacteria; phylum Bacteroidota; class Bacteroidia; order J057; family J057; genus JBCBKZ01. The sequence continues at coordinate 502 of JBCCLI010000345.1, forward strand.
AGAAGGGAAAATTCCCAAGGTGCTGGATCAAATCAAGCAGGATGACATTATGTTCCTCATCAATGCCATCTACTTTGAAGCTGCCTGGAAGGAATCCTTCCCGGTGTTTGATACTAAGGATCAACTCTTCTCCGTGAATGGAGATAGTCCTCAGTTGAGGAAGTTTATGAAACTCAAGCAGAGCTTTCCATACTTACAAACAGATAATTTTCAGGCAGTCAGCCTCCCCTATGCAGTAGATGATTATGCCATGACCATCTTCCTGCCTAGTGAAGAAAGTTCAGTAGGAAATCTGGTAAATTCCTTGAGTGCCACCCAAATGGATGAGTACCTATCTCAGTTATCTGAAGCGGAGGTATACCTAAGGCTTCCCAGGTTCTCCATGGAATTTGAGCAGAGCCTGAAGACTATGCTGGCTAACCTAGGCATGAAAGCCGCATTCCAGCCTCAGCAGGCTGACCTTACCAGCATTAGTGAAACGGGAGATCTGTATGTGTCTGAAGTGAAGCACAATTCCTTCCTACAGGTATACGAGCAAGGAACCATAGCTGCGGCAGCTACTACAGTGACTGTGGGAACTACTTCCATTGAAATCCCTAATGGAGATAATATCATGGATGTGGACAGACCTTTCCTACTGATGATCCACCAGCAAAGCACGTCCAGAATTCTGTTTATGGGAAGTATACAAGATCCTGAACCCATCAACGACTAACAACTCAGCCTCTGCTTTCTGGGAAGATTCCAGGAAGCAGAAGTTTTTCTCTCTTTTTGTTTATTAGCTGCCCCATTTCCGTCATCTTGGCGGGCATGTGGAGGATTGCCTTGAGGGTCGGCCGAGATCTGATTAGGGAATCTTCTTACATTTTGACTTTCAGCTCACCAGATCCCACATAATTTTGTCATGCCGGAGGGCCTAGTGGATATGGACTGTGAGTCATCCGGCATCTCGCGTACCTCAGGCTTAAAGCCTAAGATTCCAGTGTTACGCTAGATCCCGTTTGACTCTGCATTCTCCACACTTAGCCCAACGGGATGACAGTCTTCCTTCGCACTGCTAAGGTACTTGGTCCTCCTACTTCCCCTCTTGAGAAAGATTAGCACTAAGCACAGTATTTAAGCTCTTAAGCTCAGTCTTTATGTCAGACAAAAGTTCTATGTCTTTAGGCGTTGGTACCGTTACGTCTTCCTTATCTTCTGCCTTCCGCTTAAGGTTATTCATGAGTCTCACTACTCCAAACATCACCAATGCGATGATCAGAAAGTCCATGAATGTCTCTATAAACAGCCCATACTCCAGGATCAGAGGTTCTTTGACGATACTTCCATCTGCCGCAGTGATAGCTGGAATGAGCTCCACCTTAAGGTTGGAAGCATCCACGCCATTGGTAAAATAGCCTATGGGAGGTGTCAGTATGTATTTGACCAGAGCAGAAACAGTATTGTTAAAGGCCGTCCCTATCATGATACCTACTGCCAGGTCTATCATATTTCCCTTGACGGCAAACTCTCTAAATTCGTTGATGATTTTTATGCTGTGTGTGGTTGAGGTTTTTCCCACCATTCAAATGGTGGGTTCATGTGTATATCTTCCCCGTCATCTCGATGGGCTTGTAGGGGATTGCCTGTAGCGTCGGCCGAGATCTGTTGAGCCAGAGGTACGCTAGATACCGGATGACCCACCGATCATACTCTACAAGCCCTCCGGTATGACGGAGTTTGTTAACTATCAGAAATCCATTTCCTGGTTGAAGTAGATCTTATAGTAGGACAAGCCTTTGTCGTGGTCGAAACCTTTTTCTATGTACTGTCTGATGTATTCCAGGTCCTTACTTTTTAGGTTGATCTCTATCTGGTTATCCAGCTTGATGAGGTTCTTAAACTCCCGTTTCTTGTTACGGACTGCGAACTTTGAGATGGTAAACCCATCGCCGTAGTTTAAGCCCTGTTCCTCCTCATAAGGCTTTTTATACTCTCCGAACTGCTCTATGAGGGTAGGATTTTCTATCACCTCATTCTGGTAGCTATTCAGGTCAAAGTCTTCATTCTGGGCGAAGAAGTTGATAGACTTATTCATGAAAAGGAGCTGATCTGCTGTATCTTTTTCCTGGGCTACCACTTCCGTACAGAAGTCGCGCGTCATATTCAGGAAGGACTCCGTCTGGAAGCTGTTGTCCTGTATCCTCTCAAGGCCCAGAAAGTCTTCCCGCCAATACCTGGTGTCTTCACTGGCTCTGTCAATCATCAGCACGCTATAGCCATCATCTGCATAGGAGTTGAAGATCATACAGCCTTTATCCAGTTTACGAGTGTTCACTCCTTGCAGGGCCGACATATCTACATTGTCTACCTGCTCATCAAAGGCCAGGAAGGTATCCTTATGTTCTGCCTTAAAGATGCCTATGGCGTCCATTTCCTGATCTTCCAGGTAGCAGGACTTAAAATAAGCCACAAACAGCTCCCCACTTTTGATCTGTGGATGAGAAGAGACATCGTACAAATGCTTGAGAATATGTACTGAGTTCTCAAGTAAACCTCCTGTCCCTATGGCTTCAAATATATTTCGGCTGTAGGCATATACCTCATTCATGCCTAGATCAGACTCGTGGGAGAATTTGAAGAATTCTTCTGTCTTAAAAGGAGAAAGAAAGTAGTCGTGCAGAATGCCCATCATCAACTCATCTACCTCAAAAAGGGTGTTAGAAGCCGTATAGCCTTCGTTCTTCACCTTGTTCCCTACCCTGTGTACTGCCAGGGCTTTTAGTTCTGCTTCTCGTAAACTGACCATATGCTTCTGTATTTAATTTAACGCGTCATTCGGTTTCCCAACATCTGTCATACCGTTGGGACAGTGGCAATGGCATAGTGGATCAAACGGTATCTCGCGTAAATTAGGCTCAGGAGATCCCGGCCGACCCTTCTGGCACTCCCCTGCATGCCCAGCGCTATGACGTGCCTCTTTATGGGTTACTATTTTTCTACCCTTCAAAAATATCAGAAAAAGAATAAAAGCCCTTCTTTCCTGCCAACCATTCTGCGGCTATGACGGCTCCTAAGGCAAATCCTCTTCTGCTATAGGCCTCATGCCTAATGGTAAGTGAGTCAATATCTGACACATAGGTAACCTCATGCGTCCCTCTTATGCCTGCAGACCTGACGAAGCCTACGGAAAGTTCCTCTTCCTCTGGCGCTCTGCTCACTAGTTCCTCATGTGCTAGCTTGGTCTTTCTATCCAGCTTACCTAGCACCTGATTTCCCAAGGCGATGGCTGTCCCACTAGGCGCATCCTTCTTAAACTTATGGTGGCGCTCTTCTATGAAGCAGTCATACTCAGGATAGTCATTCATGAACTTGGCCAATATTTGGTTCAGCTTGAACATCAGATTTACCCCCACAGAGAAGTTGGACGCATACATAAAGCTCCCCTCTTTCCTCTCCACCTCAGCCTTGATCTCTTCAATCTGATCATACCAACCCGTGGTCCCTGCCACCATAGGGATACCTGCCTCCATCAACTTCTGGAAGTTTTCTTCAAAACTATCTGGGTGGGTAAATTCTATGACTACCTCAGGTGGGTTCTGTAGCATCTCCTCATACGCCTCATCCATGCCCATGTCTATGGCATACATGATCTCATGCCCTCTGGCTTTGGCTTCCTCCTCCACAGCCTTCCCCATCCGTCCATATCCCAATAATCCGATCTTCATTTATGAATATTTTAAAAGTATTAACTCCACATCAATAATTTCAACTTCCAGGCAGTAACAAAGAGAGTAAAATAACCCTTTTTAGTCCTAAAAAGTGTTATTTTACCTCAACTAAAGAAATAATAGATGAGATCCACTCTTCATTCTGATCCGTTCCGCCTTTCTTTCACGAGTAAAGTTCTTGGAAACTTGAGCCAGGAAGATTTCTTATTGTTCTGCCATGAACAAAGAGATCTTAGGATAGAAAGAAATGAAGATGGAGAAATTGAAGTTATGGCTCCAGCATATTCGTTAACAGGTAGAATCAATGCTGAAATTAATCGGCAACTCGCAAATTGGAATGTCGAGCACCAACTCGGTCTCGTATTCGATTCTTCTGCTGGTTTCTTATTAGATCAGGAGAAAAATACTATGCGTTCACCTGACGCATCTTTTATGTCCAAGGAAAGATTTGATGCCCTCTTAGAAGAAGAGAAAGAAGGATTTTTACCCCTTTGTCCAGATTTTGTCATCGAACTCAAGTCTACTACAGATTCACTTTCTGCTCTCCAACATAAAATGGAGAAGTATATGGAGTACGGTGCCCAGCTAGGGTGGTTGATAGACATTGATCACCAGATAATTTATGTATATCAAGCTGACGGCATGAGAGATGTACACAAGGGATTTGAAAAAAACTTATCAGCTGACCCTCTCCTACCTGGATTTGTTCTTGAGCTGTCTAGCTTGATTCAATAGTTCAAAGAATAACACTATTAGATAAATCCATTTACCTTTTTTCGTCTGATGTAGAATCCTCTTACCCCTCGTCAATTGACAAAATTATGTCCGCATTTAAATTCGTGCTAATCTACTGAGAAACCTTTGAGTTGTAGGAATGTATCTAAACTGCCGGTTCATGCCGAGCGTGGAGGCAGCTGCGTTATATAGGCCTACGTCCGAGTAGAACTTGATGGGGAGCTTTTCTCACAGAGGATAAAGCAAGTCCTAGGCATGGGCAACATCTTACATAATCAGTCCCTCCTTCCATAATGTCTTAATTAGACAAATCTTTGTCAACGTTTAGCCATACTTTTGGGCAATCTCTCAGACCAAGATAAAGGACTATGCACAGAAGTGAATTTTTAAGGATGTCTGCCATATTGGGGATAGGTATGCCGTTTTTGGGTAGTTGTGGGTCAAGCAAATCCAGCCCCATCCTAAAGCCTAATGAGAAAGTCCTCATCATAGGAGCGGGGGCTGCTGGCATGTCCGCCACTTACCTTCTCAAAAGAAAAGGCGTAGATGTTACCGTCCTGGAAGCCTCTTCCACCTACGGAGGCCGGATAGAATCTTTCAAAGGCTTCACAGACTTCACCATCCCACTAGGAGCAGAATGGCTAAATACGACGGAACCTGTGTTGGAGCGCATAGTGGCTGATCCTACGGTTAAGATAGACGTCCAAACCACTTCTTATGACTTTGAGGTAGACTACTGCCTGGATGCTGAGAATGGAGAGATGATGAAGTGTGGAAATATGGGGCTTTCAGAAAGCGACTTGCGATTCACCAATTCTTCCTGGATTGACTTTTACGAAACCTATCTGAGTACATGACAAAAAAGATTTTGACCGAAATTCAATGAATTAGAAGAAATGTACACAGTTGAAAATCAACCTTTTGTATTTTTAGCGATTTAGGTAAAATTCCCTATTTCCTTCCCAAAAGGAAAATTATCATGTACCTAGGAAACCTATATTCTCCCTTCAATAAAGGAAAGCATACAGTATCATCAGGTAGTCAATACCATAGACTACAGCAAGGATCTGATTAGCATAAGGACAGATAAGGGAGAATTTACTGCTGATAGAGTGATCCTAACGGTTCCCGTAACCATCCTGAAAGAGGGAGATATTTCCTTTATCCCTGCCTTACCCAAAAAGAAACAAGAAGCCATTGAGGAATTAGACCTGTATGAAGGCTTCAAGTGCTTCATCGCCTTTAAAGAGCAGTTCTATCCGCCATTTGTAAATGTTCAGGATGAGGGCACCGGCCCGACAAGAGCTTACTTCGATGCTGCCTACGCCAAAAACAGTAAAGACAACATTCTCGGACTAGTGGCAGTAGGTCCTTATGCACGGCCTTATTTGGGCCTGCCAGAATCCGAGCGAATAGCGTTTATCCTCAAGGAACTAGATGACATATTTGATGGACAGGCCACACCCAATTACCTCAAGCATACCCTCAAGAACTGGAGTGAAGATCCCTTCGCCAAAGGCACCTACTACGCTAAATTTAGCATGGCCACCTACTCTGCAGTAAAAGCCATGTCCCGGCCTGTGGAGGATAAGCTCTTCTTCGCAGGCGACCTGTATACAGACGGCAATGGCTGGTCTATGGTACACGTAGCAGCTGAATCTGCTAGGAATGCGGTAGAGAGGTTGGTGGGACAAATTTAACTGCTGGCAGACCGCTCCCTTTGCCAGTAGTCTATTACATATAAGCAAGCAGCAGGTGGCAATTCTCCAGTCAAGACAATCTACCTCAGCTAAAGTCAGTTGATCTTAGTTTCAGCCTTCAGAAAGGATTAAGGCATATATTGGTAGCATGAAATTGGGTGGATGGGCTGAGGGGTAAATCAATGTACCTAAGACATCTTAATGAAGAAACTACTGGTAACTGGCGGATTTGGGAAAATAGGGAAACATTTTGTCCAACAGTACGATCACAAATATGAGATAACCGTCGCGGATGTTCTCACAAATGAGGGAAGCTTCACGGACGGCGTTCGCATTGAGAAAGCTGATTTGACGGACGCCACTGTCTGTAGAAAACTGTGTGAGGGGATGGATACCATCATTCATTTAGCAGGCTTAGTAGACCTTTCTGAAGCAGACGAAGTCCTGAACACAAATATCAGGATCACCCAACATATTTTTAAGGCCGCTGTAAAGGCTGGATGCAGAAGATTGATATTCGCCAGTAGTGCCCAAACCA
>JBCCLI010000346.1:0-7169 GCA_039026975.1 Bacteroidota bacterium
CCACACCCTCTTCCACGATTCCGAGTATGGAGGAGATAAAATCCTCAAAGGGCCCAACACCAAAAAGTACCAGCAGTTTATCAGAAATGTTATGGCCCTCATGCCCCGTCAGGGCCTACATGCCAAATCCCTCTCCTTCAATCACCCCACCAAAAAGGAGCGCATGCATTTTAACAGTGAACTCCCAGAAGACTTCCAAGCAGCCGTAGATAAGCTGAGAGGGTGGGCGGAGTACCAGAAGGGGTAGGTTAGGGTCTATCTAATAGCATCTCAGGTGGAATTTTAATAATCTTCCATCCAATGGCTTTCACCACCATCTCAATCGTATTGTTAGCATCGAATTTTTCCAGCATACTTTTCCGGTGAGCATCAATGGTGCGTTTAGAGACAAACAGCTTTTCACCTGTTTCTTTTGCAGTAAGTCCTCTAATCGTCCATTCAAGCACTTCCAGTTCCCTTTCTGAAAGATTGACTTTTTTTGCTTCAAAGGCATGTATATCTCTACTGTTTAGATGCTTGATAAAGGCAAGTCCTACTTTATCTGGGAGGTAATAGTCATTCTCCTTGAGATGGGTTAATGCTTTAATCAGTTCCTGACTCCCACTGGATTTAGATAAATACCCATTAGCTCCTTTCTTGATGAGGTGAAGGATAAACCTCTCATCATGATGCATAGAAAGAATGACCACCTTAATCCAAGGAGAAGTCTTTCTTACAGTTTCACAAATAATATCTCCGTTTTCTCCAGGGAGTTCAAGGTCTAATAATAAGAGGTTAACTTCATGGGTACCCAACTTCTCCAAAGCCGCCTCTCCATCAGTAGCTGTAAAGAGAACTTCAAAACCTGGTAAGGAGTCTATTAGGGCTTTTAATCCATCCAATACGACCTGGTGATCATCAACTAGACCTATTTTCATTGGGCTGTCCATTGTGTGCTTTTATAGGAATTGTTAAGTCGACTTTTATTCCTTCTTTAGGTTTGCTGGAAAACTCTACCTCACCCCCTAATGAACTGACTCTTCCCTCAATACTTTTTAATCCCAACCCTTTATAAGCAGTCAAATGAGCCATATTCATCCCCTTACCATTATCCTGATAAATTAAGTTCCAGTTATCACCTCGCGGGTCCAGTGAAAATTCTACTTTTTCAGCTTCAGCATGCTTAACTGTATTAGCAATTAATTCATTAATGATTCTATACAGATGAATTTGGATGTGTTTATCCATTTGATTGTCAATGCCTGATGAGAGAGAGTAGTCAATCTTAAATCCAGTCCCATTTGTAAAGCGATCACAAAGTGATCCTATCCCCTCAGTAAACCCTAGATTATAGAGGGCAGAAGGAACTAAATCTCTAGATATAGCTCTCACATTCTCTGCTGTTTCATTAAGAATCTTTTGAGTTCTTTGAATATGATGCGTTTCTGCTGTATCATTTTCAGGTTTGGGCAAAAGGGATAGCGATAGAATAGCTGAAGAAAGCATAGATCCTATCTCATCATGCAGATCTCTCCCAATCCTAACTTTTTCTCTTTCCTGGACTTCCAAAGTAGCACTTAGGAGTTCATCCTTATACCTCAGTCTTTCTTCTGCAATAAAGGCTTGTTGTTTCTGAAGCTTCCGCTGGTAAATAGTGAAGAAAATAACTACCGCTACCGAGAGCAAAAACATCCCTGATAGCCCTAAAGCTAATGATGCTACTCCTAACGATGCGCCGGTAACCATAGACCTATTGCATAAAGTATGTAGTGAAGAATATTAAATAGAGAATGAACTCCCCAGAATACTTGAGTCATCTCTGGATTCTCTTTCAAAAGTGTATTTGAAACAGCATAAATTAATAAACTACTAGAGAAATAAATGAGGATACCAGTATTAATCCAAAAACGTGGATTTTTTTCAAGACTAATACCTACTGCTTCTGTCTCTACATTAAGATCTCTTAAGAGCTTAATAAAATAGGCTATAGACAAGAGAATAAAGATAATATAAGCAGAGGTGGCAGCATATGAATTAAACCCTTCCAGGGGCTGAAAGAAGAGACTATTAATAACAGAAAGAGATAAGAAGAGACCTCCAAATATCAAAAAGGAAGTTTTAGTCCTTTTACTGTCAAACCAAATAGAATAGATGAGAAGCAGAATAATAAACTCAACGGGTATATAGAAATGTAGTAGAAATAAATTATTCGATTTTTGCAAAAACAATCCATAAGAATAGCTCTGAATGATTAAGGCAAAAAAGAGGAGCCCCATTAACCACCAGCGCTCTTTGTCTAATTGCTTGCGGTTAATGAGTCCTACAACAATCGGAATTATTGTCGAAAATGAGGATACAAAGATGATTAGCTCGTAGAGTGTCATGTCAGTCTAGCATGCAGATGGACAAGGAGAGGCAAATTCGAAGCGGGCATCCCCATCATTTAATGTCTTTGGATTAGCGCCTCTTGCATTTATGTCATCAATGTCTTTCAACTTTGCCGTTGAGTCTACCTTAAAACTAGTAAGATGGATTATGGGGGATAGTTTAATTTGTTTCTCTTTGATCCCTAACCCTTTCCCTCCATATCTGGACCTAAGCTCAGTTTCTCTATTTATTTGATTATCAGTGAGTCTAATGCCTAGGAAAATATAAATAAATTCATCTGAAGTAGGGCTGACCCAGCTTCTCATTTTATCTATTGATTTATCTGAGTTATCAAATGTCCAATAGTTTATTATTCTGTCAATCGTTTGTCCAGTATTTAGATCTTTTTTTTCAGTATTAATTAATTGGTCTAAAATATTAGGCTGGTTTATATAAAACCATTTATTTCTCATGTGGGATTTTATCCTTGGTCCAATAGTGTGGAACTTCTGAACATTAACAGAGGTATTTTCAATATGGATAGCATTACAAGAATATAAAGCTCCTTCTTTGCCATTTTTATCAATACTACTGATTAATGGCTCAAAACAAACTTGTGTATTAATTTTACATTCCTCATCTAAAATTGAAGGATAAATTCTTATTTTTTCCGTATCAGAAGTAAGAATACTTTTCCATGTAGAACTACTCAGTTCAAATACCGCTATACTATGAAGAAAACCTAATGAATCTTTCCAATGAAAGCAATCATTAATCTTCAGAGGATCATTATTGAATAAATCAATCCAATATTTTTTTTGTTCTTCTAGAGTCGCCATAATAATTTTTTAGCTATTAAATTTATTTTCTTTGAAGATTAAACAAGCATTTCCTTCACTTTAAGCAAACACTCTAAAGGTAACTCAAACACAAATTTCTGACTATCAAATATTTACACAACCACCTATTCTTTTCAAGTAGTATTTTTACTAATTAGATACAGTAATAATTCTAGTCATCTACAATAATTACCTAAACTTTATCCACACAATTAATACTAAAACTTAAGTATTTTTGTTTAACGAATATTGCAAATAATAAAATCATATCATTCACCATTTATTTGCTCTAATGATGAAAAATTATTTGCAGAATTTCTCACGTAAACAACCTTCTAAACACTCATGTATAGTGAGTATTTTAGGGCTACTTCTCATCTTATCGATAGGATGCAAAAAGGAGGAATGTGAAATTCCACCACAACCAGTTACAGTACCATCCTTAGCTTGGAGTTCTCTATCAAATCTACCGGATAAAGTCGCAACCGTTGAAGACCAGTATGTTGAAACCATCGAAGCTGAAGTATCTGGTGGTGGAAACGAACTATGTTATACCGATAGAAGGAAATGGGTAGATGTTACTAGTGAGAATCGCTTGTATGGCGCTTTTGATGGGTCAATATATCCTGGAAGTCTTATTGACCTTTCTCCAATAGGACGTGGTGACTTGAAAAGTCAGTATAATGTCATAGCAGTCCCTAGAAAGCCTGTTACCATCTCTTTCTCTCTTACCAATAGTGCGAACCAAGTTCGTTTTCCACTAGAGGATGTAACTACAAGTGGATATCGTGAAGTCCTAAAGGATATTCAACAACAGCAGTTAACAGGAAGAACGCCTGCTGCTATCTCTAGTGAGACTAATCGTATCAATGCCAAGGAAAAAATTGAAGTAGCCTTGAGAGCTTCACATAATTCACCCATAGCAAAGATTGAAGGAGCATTTGATTTCACTAATGAGAAAGTTAAGTCTCGTCTTTTTACGCGTTTTGAACAGGCATACTATTCTATAGATATGGACTTTCCAGATGCGCCAGACAGCTTGTTTATGGATCCTGTAGATGCCTATAATGAGATTAAACAGTTCAATTATTCTCCAGCATACATTAGCTCTATTATCTATGGGAGGTATGCTGCCTTAATGATTGAATCAGAAAGTTCCTACTCTGATCTCACTACAGCACTTGATGCCTCAATAAGAAGTGCAAAGATAAATGTAGAGGCGGATCAGGCCTACCAGAATATTATAGATGAATCCAGTATTAAAGTATTAGTAGTTGGTGGGGATGCTGATCCGGCCATTAATATTATCACAGGAGGATACGAAGGATTTATAGAATTCTTGAAAGAAGGTTCACAGTATGGCCCAGATTCTCCTGGTGTACCTATCTCATACACCTTACGATATGTGGCGGATAACAGTGTAGCTAAAATAGCATTTAGCTCTGACTACAATACTTTCTCATGCTCAGAACAGGCTGCAACCTTGGTTGATACACGTGAATTACGAGCTGGGAAACAGCCTGCGGATAGTCCAGAGGGATTTTTAGATATAGTCAAGGAAGCAGAAGGTTTTGTGCTTACAGGGATAGGTACAGAAGTGCGCAGAGAAAGAGGTGATGAGAATATCTATACAATAAAAGCAGAAATACGAAAGCTCTTTCCGAACGGAGATATGGGCCCAAGGAAAAATCTATTCTGGCTAAACGGAGATATAAAGAACGATTCCGAAGTAACTGTTGAACCAAAACTGGAAACATGGCAAAGTGCCCGAAATAATGAGGTCATTGTTCAGTATGGAGCAGATGTAGATGGCCGAAATATGACTTCTCAGTTTATCACCACCCGAAAGGTTAGACTAATCAACGGTAGAATTGAGCTATTGGATCCAGAAACCTTTTTTACAGGGGAAGAAATTGAAACATTCGATGCGATTTGTCCAGACTCTACGCATTCTATCAATCCTGAAAAAAGTGTCATAGTGGGTATAGGGATGCGAGCCTCTGATGAAGACCTAAAAACCTTAATCCTCAAAATGGGTGAGTTGAAGTAGAGATTTCATGCAGGTTATCCAGTAAATTAATAACAACCTACATCCATTTAAATTCATTAAAAATTTATTATGAAAGCCAATATCCTAAAGGGACTCCTAATCCTTATTGCCCTTTTTTCCATAACAAATCTTAAAGGCCAAGAAACGCTTGAAGAAATAAAGATAAAAAATTCAAAGTTAGAGAGTGAGATAAAGCGCATAACTGAAGAATTTGATAAATTTAAAATGGCCTCCAATGAGTCAATAAATGGAAAAGAAGCAGAATTAGCTAGCTGTAATTCCAACTTAACTGATTTGAAAGAATACTATTTAAAACTTCAACAAGAAAATCAAAGTACTCAAGAACTCAACTTTGAACTTCTAAAAAAGATCAAGGACATAGTTCCCCGGAGAATTACTGTAAAAGATTATAGGATAACACATAATCGTGCTTACTTCCACCTTAATACAGACAGACCATGCAAGATGAAATTAACCTTGAAGAATGGAGAGTTAACTGCCGACAAAAGAATAATAGAATTTGGGAGAAATGACATTTTCTACGAAAGCCCACCACTTGCCCAAGAAACTAAGTACCAGCTATCAATCGATGTTTATGATCTCCAAGATAATATCATTCCAGCTCTTCGTAAAGAAAAGTCTACTAACCCAGAATTAAGCTTTAAAACATCCTCCCTGCCAAAAGGAATTCAATTAAAAACATTTGTAGTTAATCCTTATAGTAATCGGATCAACATAGAACTTGAAGCTAACCAGAAATGTATTTTCAGAATTAGTTGTTATGAAAGAATCTCAGAGGAAAAATTTAGTAGTAAGCCAGTCTTTACCTTAAGTGACTCACTCAAAAAAGATAAATTTGACAGATATGTAGTTCCTCTCAAATCAGGAAAAAGACGCTTTAGCTTCACTTCTCTAAAACATGACAAAGAGTATAAAATTATAGTTGAGCTATTTGGTGAATTTGGTACAACCAAATCCGAAAAGATGAAACGAACCGATAAGTATCCTCTAGGATTCGATGGCCCTATTTCTATGAATTTCAATAGAATTGAAAGTGAAATCACATGGAAAGCAAAAGGAAATCCAAAACTAGGAAGGCTCATCTTAATTAATCCAAATGATACATCAGATCATTACTCTTTCAAGGCTGATCAAGATGGTAATTTTTTCAAAGTATCTCTTGATTACAATTCAATTACCAAAATTTGGAGTAATGAAATGTCATCTACAAAAAGTAATGCGGTAGTACCAATTATAAAAGTCTTAATCATTGATGAAAATGGCTATTCAAGAACTCAATCATCAAGAGTTAGCTTTTCATTACCTGATAAAGAAAAACTCAAGAAAGCAAAGAAGGATGAGCTCATTTCCGAAGATGAAGAGAAACAAATACTAAAAGTCATTGAAGCTATTGACGGTAAGAAAAAATTTAAGTGGGAAGACTTGATCACCGCAGGAATACCATTAATCCTCTCCTTTCTATAAAGAAGTCATTGTTAGGGAGTTTTTATTTCAACGGTAGGAGTTCATATGACTCCTGCCTTTTGCTGTGAAGTAGATCACCACCCCACCAAAAAGGAGCGCATGCATTTTGACAGTGAACTCCCAAAAGACTTCCAAGCAGCCGTAGATAAGCTGAGAGGTTGGGCAGAGTACCAGGAAAAGTAAACTACTTACCTTCATATAGCATCCCTATACCCTGGGTAGCCTTGTATCTAAGCCTGATTTCCAGAACTTCGTAATATTCTTTTTACATTCAGGAACTATTGTGATTCTCAGCCCATTAACATTCAGATGCACGAAACGATCCTAAACAAGAAACGCTTTATCAGCCATGAATGATCCAGTTTTACTTAACGGGACACGTGAAAAAGTCCAGATCTGCCTTGACGGGATTACCCTACAAGCCCCTGGATTCACAGGTGTGATTGAGG
>JBCCLI010000347.1:0-7112 GCA_039026975.1 Bacteroidota bacterium
AATGAGGTGGCAGCTATGCAATTAGGAATATCCGATAATCCCATTGGAAGAGAAATCAGTTCCGTAGGAGATATGGATGAAAATGGAAATCCCACCTTTGACAATTTTAAGATTGTCGGGATTCTCAAGGACTTCCACTTTAGTAATGCCAAAGAATTGATCAATCCATTAGGGCTCTTCATCGGCAATAATAGGGGAGCTGTTTCTTTCAGAATAAAATCAGATGATCTACAAGCTACCTTGGCAGATATGGAAGTTGCTTATAAGAATTTTGCGCCTGATAAGCCATTCCAGTACAGCTTTGTAGATGAACGCTTTGAGGAGATGTATGAGACAGAGCAACGCTTGGGGAAAATCTTTGGCTCCTTCTCCATACTGGCTATTTTCATTGCCTGCCTGGGCCTATTCGCCTTAGCCACCTTCATGGCAGAGAGAAGAGCCAAAGAAATCAGTATCAGACGTGTAATGGGTGCCAGAGTATCCAATATCATGCTATTGCTCTCTTCAGAATTTCTGAAACTAGTAGGCCTTGCCCTAATCTTTGCGGTTCCGGTATCCTATTACCTGATGCAAAACTGGTTAGAAGGGTTTGCCTATAGAGTTGACTTAGGGGCAGATGTATTTGTCATCAGTGGCATTTTGGCCCTCATGATTGCCCAACTTACGGTAAGCTTCCAGTCTATGAAAGCAGCATTGGCTAATCCTGTGAATGCCCTCAGGAATGAATAACTTTTTATTAACTAGGCCATTAGAGGATTCTCCATACTTTTAGATAAGCATAATATTTCCTCAATGATCAAAAACTATTTTACTACGGCACTCAGGGTATTAAACAAGCAGAAGTTTTTTACTACCATCAACGTTCTGGGGCTGGCTGTAGGGATTGCTTGCTGCATGGTTATGCTTCTCTATGTGAAGAATGAAGTATCCTATGACAAGTATCATGCACATATAGATCAGCTGTACCGTATCGTAGTTGATTTGAGATTTGGGGAAGTAGATGGACGTATGTCAGATTCCCCACCCCCTATGGCCCAGGCACTCATAAACGACTTTCCCGAGGTGCTTAATGCAGGACGTACAGAGCAGCAGGGAGAGCGGTGGGTTTCCAGAGGGAGTAGTGAAAGTGTGCTGATAGAAGATGTGGTGTATGTGGATACCAGCATTTTTCAGATGTTCTCCTTTGAAGTCCTTTCAGGAGATCCAGTGAAGGCACTCAGCAATCCAGATTTAGTCGTTATCAGCCAACGGATAGTAGATTTATTTTTCCCTGGCGAAGATCCCATGGGCCAAAGCCTGACAGTGGGTAATGACTGGAATGTGGAAGTGGCAGGCGTGATAGCAAACATGCCCGAGCAATCCTCTTTTGTGTATGATATCTTTTTCTCAATGGAGAACATTAGGCTTGGGGATAATAATATATGGCTTAACCATTCATTTGAGACCTACTTCCAACTAGCTGAAGGAGCTGACCCTGAGGCGCTCAAAGCCAAGTTTCCAGCTATGCTAGAGAGATACGCTGGGCCCGAGCTGGAAAAGTTCCTGGGCGTTACCCTGGAAGAATTTCGTGAATCTGGCAAGCAGATTGGATATGGGTTTCAGCCTGTAGCAGATATGCACCTGTATTCTCAGGACATAGATGGGGTGGGAGGAAATGGCAATATCCGATATGTGTACATATTCTCTCTCATAGCAGTCATGATCCTGCTCATAGCCAGTATTAATTTTATCAATCTATCCACAGCCAAATCTGCTGTAAGAGCCAGAGAGGTAGGAATCAGGAAAGTGATGGGATCTGTTAGAAGCATGCTAATAGGCCAGTTTTTAACAGAGTCAGTCATCATGAGTGCTCTCTCTTTTATATTGGCTTTAGGGATAGGAGCCTTATTTCTTCCCGTTTTTAACTCCTTGGCCCAAACGGAAATAAGCATGCCCTGGACTAGCCCCGTTTTTTGGCTTATCATGATATCGGGCGCTTTGATGCTAGGCGTTATTACGGGAATGTATCCCGCTTTCTTTTTATCTGCCTTCAAGCCTGTGAGGGTGCTTAAAGGAAATCTCACCCGCCAGCGTAGTGGGAACTGGTTGAGGAGTGGGCTAGTCATTTTTCAGTTTGGAGCCTCTATCGTACTTATCATAAGCACCCTTATCGTGAGGAAGCAGCTTTCCTACATACAGAATAAAGACCTGGGCTTTAATAAGGAACATGTAGTGATCATGGAGAATACCTATGATTTGAAGGAAAGAACCCAGCTGTTAAAGAAAGAGCTGGTGAAGCGGGAAGATGTGATTGCGGGCTCAGTATCAAGTTTTTTGCCGGTTAGCTCAAGCCGAAGTAGTTCTCTTTATTGGCTGAAAGAGGAAACTAACCAAAATAAGGAAGTCCTCCTTTCCTACTTTGATGTTGATGTTGATTATGTTAAAACCTTTGGATTGGAATTACATGAAGGAAGAGATTTCTCCCTTTCATTTCCTACAGATTCACAGGCGATCTTGATTAATGAGGTAGCCGCACAAAGATTTGGGATTGCAGATAATCCCCTAGGAAAAGAAATTTCTACCATAGATGACGTGATGGAAGATGGGACCGTTACCTACCTGAATTATAAGGTGATAGGTGTGTTAAAGGATTTTCATTTCAGCACGGCTAAAGAACTGATAAACCCACTAGCCCTTTTTATTGCAGAAAGTAGGGGCTCTATTTCATTCAGGCTGAAGTCTGATGATCTGCAGGAAACACTTAGGGAAATAGAGAATACCTATAAGACCTTTGTTCCTGATAAACCTTTTCAGTATAGCTTCCTGGATGAACGCTTTGAAGACATGTATGAGACGGAGCAGCGATTGGGAAAAATATTTGGGGCCTTCTCCATCCTGGCCATATTCATTGCTTGTTTAGGCTTATTTGCGCTAGCTACTTTCATGGCAGAACGGAGGGCCAAGGAAATTAGCATCAGAAGGGTAATGGGCGCCAAAGTATCTAATATCTTGGTGCTACTCTCTTCTGAGTTCCTGAAATTAGTGGCGCTGGCCTTATTAGTGGCTGCCCCGATAGCTTACTTACTCATGAAAAATTGGTTAGATGGATTTGCCTACAGAGTAGATGTTGGAGTAGATGTATTCATCTTTAGTGGGATACTGGCTCTGCTAATCGCTCAACTTACAGTAAGCTTTCAGTCTATGAAAGCTGCCCTTGCTAATCCTGTGAATGCGCTTAGGAATGAATAAGGCTTGATAAATAATATAAGTATGCCTCCTCCAGCCGTCAAAACTAACTAGCTTGGGGTTAACCCCCAAGCTAGTGAGATTTGTATGATCAGTAGGTATTTGATTGTTAGCAATCTCCCGCTTGCCAAATGGAGGGTTACAGACTCCTGTCCGCTGAATGCCTAGCCTAAGGGCTTTGGTTCGGATACAGGGTTAAGGAAAAAGTAACCTTAATGTCATCTTCCGTTTGTATTTGCCCATACATGGCGGAGGGAGGTTTTACGCTAAATTGGGTCATTTGCATATCATAAACGCCTTCCAGGCTGATTAATCCATTATCCAGAAACTTCCCTTTAATAGGGAATTCCACCCTTCTTTTGATACCTGCTAAGGTAAGCTGTCCAGATGCCTGTACGATGAAGGTACTTTTTTCAGAAGACAGAATTTTTTTCAGAGTTCCTTTATTAAGCACATATTCTATTTTCGGATGTTTATCGGCCTTCAAAGCAGTTTTAATTTTATCATCGATAATTCCTCCGACATCACTTGACAGAGAGGCTACTGGTATGCTAAAGCTTACATCTCCTACTGATTTATCTTGTGGGAAGTCTTCCAGCATCTCTAGGCTATTCTCCAGGGAGATATCATGTTCTATTTCATCCGTAGTAATGGTCCATGGGTATACATTGGTATTGCCCTGTATGGAAAACTTACTTTCCTCAGAGAGGGAGTAGGATATTTTTTGAGCGTGTAAAAAAAACAGACTTAAGCAGCTAAGGAATAGGAGAAATAACGATTTGACATTCATATAAAAATACATGAAATGAAATATATGGCTTTTTTAGGGGAAATAGATGAGCATGTTTCTGTATGGAGAAAATAGGATGCTTTTCAGCAGAGTAATTATTTGAAGCCTCAGGTAGATTACGAGAAAATCAGTATCTTATTATAGAAAGTAACTCTCGATTAAAAAGGAAAACAACTCATGAAATCTACTGACAAAAAGAATACCTCTCCTGTAGACAGGAGAACCTTCCTGAAAGGATCTGCCCTCATGGGCGCTGGTATGCTGGCCTCTACTAATCTGAGTGCGAGTATGCACCTTTCTGATGATGATACCATCAAAATAGCTGTAGTAGGATGTGGAGGAAGAGGAACTGGGGCAGCGGCACAAGCACTTTCTGTCAAGGAAAATGTCAAGCTGGTAGCCATGGCAGATGCCTTTGAAGATAATGTAGAGAATTCCTACAAGCGGCTCACAGACCCAAACTTCTCTGACTGGTCTGGAGAATCTAAAAGCTTGGCTGACCGTATTGACGTCCCCAAAGAGCGACGTTTTCATGGCTTTGATGCCTATAAAGAGGCCATTAAACTGGCTGATGTGGTGATTCTGGCTACTCCTCCAGGCTTTAGGCCCATGCACTTTGAAGAGGCTATCAGACAAGATAAGCATGTATTTATGGAGAAACCCCTGGCTACAGATGCTCCTGGGGTTAGGAAAATTCTGGATGCAGCAGAAGAAGCCAAAAAGAAAAAGCTGAATGTAGTGGTAGGCCTCCAGCGTCATTATCAGAAAGTGTATAGAGAGTGGGTAGAGCGTATCCATGAAGGGGTAATTGGAGATATAGTTTCTTCCACCGTTTACTGGAATAGTGGAGGAGTGTGGGTAAGAGGACGTAAGCCAGGTATGACAGAGATGGAGTATCAGATGAGAAACTGGTATTATTTTAACTGGCTTTGTGGGGACCACATTAATGAACAGCACATCCATAATATAGACGTTTCTAACTGGGTCATGCAGGCCTATCCTGTAAAAGCCCAGGGGATGGGTGGAAGACAGGTGAGAAATGGAAAAGACCACGGAGAAATCTTTGACCACCACTTTGTGGAGTATACCTATGCTAATGGAGCCAAGATGTTTAGCCAATGTAGACACCAAAAAGGCACCATGAACAGAGTAACGGAGTCTTTCCAGGGTACTGCAGGTCTAGCTCCCAAGCCAGGATTACTACAAACACTTTCTGGTTACAAAATATGGGAACACAGAGGCAAGAATGACCCCAACCCCTACCAGGTAGAGCATGATGAGTTATTTGAAGCTATAGCTAAAGGAGAGTATGCCTTTGCAGATGCAGAAAATGGAGCTAAGAGTACCATGACGGCCCTACTGGGAAGAATGGCTACTTACTCAGGGCAGGTGGTAGAGTGGGAAGATGCCATGAACTCCCAGATGAGCCTAATGCCTGAGAAGTTTGCCTGGGATGCTAATCCTCCCGTGCTACCTGATGAAAATGGATACTACCCCATACCTACACCTGGGGTGACCAAAGTGATATAATCGTGATCTATTGTTTTGGCAGCAGGGTAAGCCTATGGCTTAGCCTGTTCTTTTTGGTCATCTGTGTTGGAAGTATTTCTGCTCAGCCCACAAGGTTTGAGTTTAAAGAACCTCATATGGGGTCTTCCTTCCTGCTGGTTTTATATGCAGATGAGCAGGAAGAGGCCAAGCAAGCTGCTACGGCTGCCTTTAAAAGAATAGCAGAATTAAATGCTGTTCTCAGTGATTATGATCCTGAAAGTGAAGTCAATCATTTATCGGCAAGTTCAGGAAGCGGAAAGTGGATAAGCATCAGCCCTGACCTTATGGAGATGCTGGTGCAGTCCCAGAGGTATAGCCAGCAGAGTAAGGGAGCCTTTGACGTGACGGTGGGTCCTCTGGTCAGGCTATGGAGAAAAAGCGTGAGAGAGGCCAAGCTACCCAATAAGAAAAGGCTTAGGAAGGTAAAAAAGGCAGTCGGCTATGAGCTGGTAGCACTGAATACCTCTGCTGGTAAGGCAAAGCTACTCCATCCTAACATGCGGCTAGATTTTGGAGGTATTGCCAAAGGATATGCGGTGGATGAAGCCTACCGGGTCATTATGGAGTATCAGGTCCATACAGCTATGGTAGACGGAGGGGGTGACTTATACCTGGGGCCACCTCCTCCTGGTCATGATGGGTGGAACGTGAAAATAGAGGGAACAGAAGAGGAAAAGGTACTCCTCACTAATTGCGGAATTGCCAGCTCAGGAGACACCTACAGGTTTGTAACCATAGAAGGGAAAAGGTATTCTCATATTATTAATCCCAAAAGTGGCTTAGGACTTACCCAACGCCGGCAGGTTACGGTCATAGCTCCTTCCTGTACACAGGCAGATGCGCTGGCATCCACCTTCAGCGTAGCTGGATTACAAAAATCTCAGCGCATAGGGGAAGTGTATCCTGGGGTAGCCTTTCAATATCAGTATCAGGAGAAGGAAGAATGGAAAAAATTTCAGACACTAAGATTTACACTAGAGTAATTTTACTTGTTAGACTACACATTTATCCTAACTAAAAAAGACTATGAAAAGAAGAGCATTTGTAAAAGGAGGACTAAGTATGGGAGCCTTAGCAGCTACTACCCCTGCCGCACTTGCCCAAGCTGAAAAAGAATTTGTAAAAGATCAGCCTACCTTCAACATGAAATATGCCCCACACCTAGGGATGTTTAAGCATCATGCAGGTGAGGACCCCATCTCTCAGCTAACGTTTATGGCTGAACAGGGCTTTAAAGCCTTTGAAGATAATGGCATGCCGGGAAGAGAAGTATCTCTTCAAAAGAAGATGGGAGATACCCTGGCTAGGCATGGAATGGAGATGGGCGTCTTTGTAGCACACAAAATTACCTGGGATAAGCCCACCCTCACCTCTGGTAAACAAGGCTTTAGGGATGCGTTTCTCTCAGATATTAAAAATTCTGTAGAGGTGGCTAAGCGCTGTGGGGCCAAGTGGATGACAGTAGTGCCTGGCCATGTAGACCTTAGGGTAGATATGGGCTACCAAACGGCCCATGTTGTAGAGTCCCTCAAGCAAGCGTCTGCCA
>JBCCLI010000348.1:0-7072 GCA_039026975.1 Bacteroidota bacterium
CACTTACCTTTATTACCGGAAACAAACCTCCTGATTAATAAGGAATCCATTGAGAAAATGAGGCCCCATACGCTATTGGTAAATACTGCCAGAGGAGCCATCATTGATGAAGAAGCGCTGACAGACGCCATTCGCACCCAAAAGATAGGCGGGTTTGGCGCAGATGTCCTCACAGTAGAACCTCCTCCGGTGGATTATCCTTTGCTAGGATTTGAGAATGTTATGATCAGTCCACATTCTGCCAGTTTAACCCAGAGGACTTATAATGAGATGTGCGTAAAGACCGTCAAGAATACAATCAGTATATTAAAAGGAGAAGCTATAGATCCTAAATATATTTTCAATGTATCCTTATTAACCTAAGAGTACACCTACAGATTTGTTATGCTACTTATTACTCAACACTATTCCCCTTTATTAAGGGTATTCATGCTTTGTCTGGTATCTACCCTTTTCATTCAATGCCAGCAACCCCAACCTGGACTTATCTCTGTTCAGAAAGATGATCATATCCTACTAGTAGGAAATAACCTGGGTTCACGTATGATGAACTACGGATTCTTCGAAGCTGAGCTTCAGTTGAGATACCCTGATAGCATGTTATACATAAGAAATATGTGTGATGGGGGAAATACCCCAGGCTTTAGGCCACATTCTGGCAGGGTCTCTCCATGGGCTTTCCCCGGAGCGGAAAAGTTTCAAACTGAACTGGCCAATTCTTCAGATAGTCAGGGTCATTTTGAAAGCCCTGATGACTGGCTTAGCAAGCATGAAGCAGATGTGATCATAAGCTTATTTGGGTATAGTGAGTCCTTTGAGGGACCTGAAGGGCTGGATATGTTCAAGGGAGAACTGGCGGCCTTTATAGACCATACCCTCTCCCAACAATACAATGGAGAATCGGCCCCCAAGCTGGTGCTGGTTACGCCCATAGCCTTCCAGGACCTCTCTGATCAATACGACCTACCTGATGGGGTACAGGAGAACGAAAACCTGGAGTTATATACTCAGGCCATGATGAAGGTGGCTCAGGAAAAAGGCGTTCCCATAGTCAATGCTTTCAGTCCCACTAAATCCTGGTTTGGGCGGGATAAAAGCTTAACCATCGACGGCTTCCAGCTATCTGAGAAAGGTTACCGAAAATTTTCTCCATTTCTGGTCAACCAGGTATTTGGAACCTCTTCTCCAAAAAGTAGAGAGAAAGCTAATGTACTGGCAGCCGTTCAGGACAAAAACTGGTTTTGGCATAACGATTTCAAAAGCCCTAATGGGGTTCATGTTTTCGGGAGAAGATATAATCCTTTTGGGCCAGATAACTATCCTGCTGAGTTAGCCAAGCTGAGAGAAATGACAGCTATCCGTGATACTGCTATCTGGATGGCAGCTCAAGGGAAAGCCTATGATGTAAATGGAGCTGATGAAACGACCACTACCCTGCCCGCAGTCCAGACTAACTATGATCCGTCCAGGCTCAATGGAAGCACAGAATATCTTTACGGACAAGATGCCCTGGACAAATTGACCGTGCCAGAGGGATACAAAATAGATTTATTCGCTTCTGAGAGAGAGTTTGAGGACCTGGCTAATCCCGTCCAGTTATCCTTCGATAATAAGGGAAGGCTTTGGGTGGCCACTATGCCTACCTATCCACATTATCTTCCAGGAGATGAGCGTCCTAATGATAAACTTATCATACTGGAAGACACGGACAATGATGGAAAAGCGGATAAGCAGATAGTGTTCGCAGATAACCTGCACCTTCCTTTGGGCTTTGAATTTGCGCCAGAGGGAGTATATGTTTCTCAAGGGACCAATCTGGTTCTTCTAAAAGATACTGATGGGGATGATCAGGCAGATGAAAGGGAAATTCTCCTAAGCGGATTTGATGACCATGATACGCATCACGCCCACTCTGCCTATTGCGCAGATCCGTCCGGTGCTATTTATATGGGAGAAGGTGTTTTCCTCCATACCAATGTAGAAACTCCTTATGGAACAGTAAGAGCTACTAATGGTGGTTTCTACAGATACAGCCCACAAAGAAGACATCTGGAGAGAGTCGCTCAGTTATCCATTCCTAACCCATGGGGAATAGCTTTTGATGAATGGGGACAGAACTTCTTTGCAGAAACCTCTGGGCCTGATGTGAGATGGATGATGCCAGGTTCTGTGTTTCCAAGGTATGGGGAAGCTAACCATAAATCCTTTAACCTGATTGAAGATGCTCACCGGGTGCGCCCCACCTCAGGTTTAGAATTTGTCTCCAGCAGGCACTTCCCGGATGAGGTTCAAGGGGACCTCCTCATCAACAACAGCATAGGATTCCTGGGAATGAAGCAGCATAGAATGATGGATGATACTACTGGTTATGTAAGTACCCACAGGCAAGACTTGGTGGTGGGCAGTGATCCCAACTTTAGGCCGGTAGACATGGAGTTTGCCCCCGATGGCTCCTTATACTTAGTCGACTGGCATAATACCCTCATAGGGCACATGCAACATAATGCCAGAGACCCCTACAGAGACCACGTGCATGGGAGAATTTACAGAATCACCTATCCTTCCCGACCTCTGGTGGAACCTGCAGAAGTAGATGGAGCCAGCTTAGAAACCTTATTGGATAATCTGAAACTTCCAGAATACAGAACCAGGTATAGAACACGCAGAGAATTAAGAGAAAGAAATCCTGAGAAAGTATTGAAAGCGATCAAAAGCTGGGTAGCAGAACTGGATCAGGAAGACCCCAATTATGAGCACCATGTACTAGAGGCTCTTTGGGTAAGTTGGGGACTAAACCAGATAGACCAAGAGCTACTCGTGCAAATGTTGGAAGCTGAAGATTTCAGAGCCAGAACGGCAGCTGCCAGAATTCTTAGATATACAGGACATCAGGTAGATAATCAGGTTGAACTTCTGCAACAAGCTGCTGCTGATCCTCACAATAGGGTCCGTCTGGAAGCATTAGTAGCAGCCTCATGGCTTTCTCCTGAAGCTGGAAATGAGATTCTGGAAGTTGCAGGCACCTTACCATTGGACAGATGGATGGCTCCTCCCTATGAGACTGCACTTGCCCATCTGAATGACAGACCTGTCAGGAAAAAAGATCCCAAAGCCGTATGGACTGATCTAAAAGGGAAAGAGCGAGAAATGTATTTTCTGGGTATGGAGATCTACAGTAGAGACGGACACTGTGCCACCTGCCATCAGCCTAAAGGCCAGGGCTTACATGCTTCCGGCTTTCCTCCTCTCATCAATACAGACTGGGTCCTGGGAGATGAAGAAAGACTCATAAAACTTACCCTTCATGGGCTTATGGGACCTATGGACGTGCTAGGCAAGCACTATCCTGGCAATGTACCTATGACGCCTTGGGGCGGTATGCTGAATGATGAGGAAATAGCAGCTGTCCTGACTTATGTAAGAAACTCTTTCGGAAATGGTGCACCAGCTATTTACCCTGACAAGGTGGCTAAAGTGAGAGACGCTACTAAAAATCAAAAGGGATACTATAGTCCAGCAGAGTTAATGGAAGGGAAGTAGTCTTTAAGCCACGAATGCACGAATCCTCACTAATTAGTGTTCATTTGTGAATTCGTGGTTATGCTCCAAGCTCATTCTAAGCCTGTTTTAACTAAAACTAAAATGGCATGAATGAAATCTTATTCAAATCTGAGAGCTATCAAATAGTTGGTAAATGTATGGAAGTCCACAATCAACTGGGGCCAGGATTCCTTGAAATTGTGTATAAGGATGCATTAGAATGGGAATTCAGGAAAGCTTCGATACCCTACGAAAGAGAAAAAGAGTACACAGTATCCTACAAAGACATTACCCTACCCCATAAATTTTATGCTGATTTCGTAGTATTCAACTCAATTATTCTTGAGGTAAAAGCTGTCTCAGGAATAGCCGATATTTTCATCGCTCAGGCGATGAATTACCTAAAAGTATCAGAGAATAGACTTGCCTTGATAGTTAACTTTGGAGAGATAAAATTAAAGCAAAAAAGGATAGTTCTATAAGTGATTTTCAGCCACGAATACACGAATCTCCACTAATTTAAATTCGTGCTAATTCGTGTATTCGTGGTAATAAATAGACTATTCCTCAGGTGCCTCCTCCGGCTCCTAGTAATCAGACACTTGAAGATTTTTATTCACCCAGTGTTCATCATCCTGGAAGCTGTATGCGGAAGGGTTGATAATCAAATTAGGAAATGGGTTGGAGTAACATTTTTCCTAAATCATAGGAAAAGATGGTTGCCAAATATTCTAGCTCTGACTCAAAATAGATAGAATTCAAATTTCTCCTGATTTTTCTAATACTTCTCTGAATAGCTCTGAACCTATTCTAAACCCGGCCTCATTCATAAGTTTTTCCAGCAGGGGCTTCAAAGCTGAGACATGTCCTAAAGATTTTGCTTCCAATAAAACCCCTAATAATCAAGTAATAAGAATTCCATACTCTTTGGCAATTCTACGGCCTTTCCGTTCATCAATCAGCAATAAACCTGCTTTTGTCTCTAATGCGAGCACGATGGCCTCTGCTTCCCCAGGGTCTAAATACTGAATCAGTTCATTAAATAAACTCAGGTCCTCGATAGAGACTACTGCTATCCAATCAACACTATCTATTAACCTAAGCTGATTAGGAAGCTTCTGTAACTCATGATAAACCTTTGTTGGGATCTGCACCTTACCGAAAATTTTTTTTAGTAATGACAGCTCACCTATCTGGATCAGATTAGTAATGATAGAGGTATCGCTAACAATGACCATAAGGCCGAAATGATGTATAATCGCAAGTTAAGAAGCCTTCTGATTTCTTATTTTTGCTAGGTTAGTTAGGTCTGTTTGTAGATCATCAGAGTCATATTTGATAAATATGTCTCTTTTAGCTAGCTCTCTTTGAAAAGAAATAGGGTCCAGGTTTGTAAGTTTCCTTGCCTGACCAATAGATAATCTTTCTGTATCATATAAATGCACAGCAATTTCAAGGACTAACTCTTCTGCGGAAATGTGAGCCTGATTAAGGATATCCTCTTTAATGACAAGATCCATAGAATACTCATTTGTGATAATGGCTACAAAGGCCAAACCTAACCAGCCTTAATATACGGAAACTCAATTAATCTGTTCTTAAGTAATGGATTCTATTCCATGGACAATGAATCTTAAAAACATATATCAAATAAACTTCCTTATCTGTATATCTGTAATTTAGTCATCCTATTCTTCTGATGCTTCCTCCGGCTCCCAATAATCTGATACTTGTAGGTTTTTATTTACCCAATGTTCATCATCCTGGAAGCTGTAGGCCGACGGATTATAATCAGGACTGAGTCCCATTTGGGCTTCCTGAGGGACTTCCATATCCATAAGGAAGTAAGTAGCATTTACCAATAATCTCCTCACACCCTCACTCATGAAGTCTGTAGAAGAACCGATGGTAGAAGTGAATGAAGTTCCAGTTTCTCCACCTGGCAACTGATAGGTCTTTGTCCAGGCAATGGGCATCATAGGTTCGTTGGGATTATAGGGGTCTTTGGTAGCAGGATTTACGGTTGCCGGTACTGCATCAGATGGCTTCAGACCAAAGAATGGATCATTCTCATCAAACTCTCCCTCCCTTTCCAGTACAGTTCCTAACAGGATGGGCGTTACCGACTCATCATCTGACAGCCTCACGCCATACACATCTGTAGGTCCCCAAATATCTACCAACTTTAGGCCTCTGGCGATAGGATGCATCTCCGCTCCTTCTGCGATTACCCCTCGGGTACTTTGGTGTTTATGATGGCCGTGATGCGAATACCAGTTTTCTCCCAAAACTACCTTCCCAAATCCACCATTCCAGGAAGAACCTTCCTCTTGAAAGAAGTTTCCCCAGTGGAGCCATTTGCTGGCAGAATCTTTTACGTGAAACGCATGGGTAGCTGTTCGAAGCCCCAACACCGGCTTTCCGGCCATCAGGTAGCTTTGGAAATACTCCATCTGCTCATCAGGTAATTCTCTAAAGCGGGTGAAGAGAATCATGAGATCAGCTTTCTCCAGCTCTTCCAACCCAGGAATATTATGCAGGTGATTAGGATTGATGAAACCGGGCTTATCTGCTTCCTGGGCAAACAGTACCGTACAGTCAAATCCATGTTGGTCTGAAAGTATACGTGCCAGCTCAGGTAAAACCTCTTCCGACCGATACTCCTCATCTCCCGATACCAAAACGATGTGCTTATTTTTGGCAATCTCCCTATTTCCTAATAAGGCTAATCTGTCTATTTGCTGAGGTTCAGCTTCTTCAGTAGAGGCAGGCTTTTCTCCGCAGCTAATAAGCATACAGCAGGTAATGAGAATCAATAGATGAGCTTTCATAAGTAGTGGGATTATTCTGTCAGGGCACATTTTAACCTTAGGCCTTTCTTTCTTAAAGAGAATTTCCGGTGAGAACTACCAGGAGAAAATGTTGAATATTGAATGAGTGTCTTTGAATTATCTGGTTATCAACTTATTAGCGAGACAGCTAAAGAATCCTTTTACAGACATAGTATTTTCATTCAATGATCATGCTCTTTCTCCGTAAATAGCTTTATGCAAATAGCCATACACAACTGGATGCGAGCGGAACCCCTGGAAAAAACCCTCGCCAGAATTTCTTCTCAAGGATATGATTCTCTGGAAATCCAGGGAACCCCCGAAGCCTATAACACCAAGGATGTACGCAAGGCACTTAAGGAATATGGACTCAGCTGCTGGGGTTCAGTTACCCTTATGATGGACGGGAGAAATTTATTGGCTAAGGATGAAGGCACTCGCGCCAGTTCGGTGCAGTATGTGAAGGATGTGATCACCATGGTAAAGGAGCTGGATGGCCATATGGTAAGTGTGGTTCCCGGGACTGTAGGGAAGATCGTTCCTGATGGAAGGCCTGATGAAGAATGGAAGTGGGCTGTAGCGTCTATGCGGGAATGCTATGAGTTTGCCGAAAAGGCAGGTATCAAAATAGGCATAGAACCTATCAATCGATTTGAGACCTATTTTATCAATAGAGCTGATCAGGCACTAGCCTTGGCAGA
>JBCCLI010000349.1:0-7054 GCA_039026975.1 Bacteroidota bacterium
CAATTCTCTCAGGTTTCTCACAGTTTATGAGCGTTGAAAATTCTTGTCGGAGCTGTGCAGGAATAGTAAAGAAGTCTTCATCCGTGACCTCGTAGGGGAGCCTTTTAAGCCTAAAAGATTGGATACCTACTTGTTCTACCCGCCTGGGAATGGGAGATTTAGAGGCACAGTTTAGGTAGGTGATATGCGGTGGAAGGTCAAATTCGCTTGAGAGTGAGGAGATTATTTGTTGGGGGGAGGGTACTGCGTTCATGCTGCTGGGTTAATACATGAACTTACAAATTATTTCAATTCTAGTTAGAAAGCTTATTGAGTCTTGCCATTCTATCCATGAGTCCTACAATTCTTCTTTGTACTTGAGAATAAGACAGGTCATACTGGTTAAACATAATAGCAAATGCAAGGGTGTTACCTCCTACGCTTTTAACGTAGCCTGTGTAAGCCCGGACGTTAGCTATAGAGCCTGACTTGGCATGTACCCTCCCTTCTGCATAGGTTCCTTTTCCCGTCCGCTTTAGCGTCCCGCTTCTTCCCGCTACGGGAAGAGAGGCAAAAAAACTTTCTTTAACAGGTGACTGGTAAACCTTAGACAGAATATGTGCCATGGCATAGGGACTCACTGAATTATTAGCAGACAGCCCACTTCCATCTTTTATTAAAATGGTAGACACATCTACTCCCTCACTTTTCCAGTAAGATGTTAAGGTAGAAATACCGCGAGAGGTGCTTCCTCGTTTACGCTGTTTATTAGGTAAGGCTTTTAGAAGGGCCTCCGCATACATATTAATACTCCAGACATTGGTTTCTTTCACAATATCTTTGAGCTTGGGAGAAAAGTGGGTGTAAATCAGCTTTCTGTCAGTTGGTAATGCATTCTGTTTAATGGTTTCTTGCCTTACAGTGGTGGCTTTGCCAGATGTTACTACTTGCTGCTCAGCTAATGCTTCTTTCAGCATCCTGGCAGCAAAGAGTGATGGGTCTGGTACAGAGCCTTTGATAGTGAAAGAAGAAACTCCTGCTGGGATGGTACCCCTTAGGTACCTAAGATTAGTGTAGGGTGCTCCATAGATATAAGCATTATCTCCAGAACCTACTTTACCAGTAAGTACCTCATTAGAAAAGAGGATGTCTTCAATAAAGGGAACAGTCTTAATCACTGAGGTTTTCGCACCAGCGTAAGCACCGGGTTTAAATACAATTCTGTAAGTATTTTCAGCCATATTCAGACCGGCAGCACCTGCTCCATAATAATTACCCATGTCTGCCCATCCCCAGTCTCCCGGGGTAAGCTGGGAGTCAAAGGCCGTAGCATCCCCTATAATTCTTCCCTGTATACGCGCTATGCCGGAGGCTTTAATGATTTCTGCCCACCGGAAAAGTACTCTTTCCATGCCTTGCTCAGGAGAAAACCTATTACTACCTAAGCTGGGGTCTCCAGACCCTCTAATAAATAAGTCGCCTATTAAGGTTCCATCAGGCTGTAGCTTCCCTGCGTATTCTATTTTAGTAGTAAAGGTGTGATCCG
This sequence comes from Bacteroidota bacterium, assembly GCA_039026975.1. GTDB lineage: Bacteria > Bacteroidota > Bacteroidia > J057 > J057 > JBCBKZ01. Next base: position 1,526 of record JBCCLI010000349.1, read on the forward strand.
GCCCTAACATAGAGAGGGCCGTAGCGGTAGTCAGGGCTTTCATGGTAGAGGCAGTAGTCAAATTGTGTTGGGCATGGTGCTCAGCCAGAAGCTTTCCGGACTCAGCATCCATGACACATATTCCCCAGTGGGTGTGTGCCAATGCGGGATCATTTTTCAGCTTTTTAATCTCAAGCTGAAGGGCACTTACTGTTTGTGAGTGAAGAGAAGGTAAGGAGAATGGGAATAAGTGTATCCAAAATAGAAATAAGAAGATACGCGGAAAAGTGAATTTCATAGTACGGTTTGCCAAATCACAAAGTACAACTGCTCTTGTTATTTAAGTAACGAGAAAGAGAAATCAAAAGTAAACAAAGTCCCTGCTAAAATTTAGGAACTTAGTATGATTAATAAATCAAATTCTTTCAACATCCAAAAAATTCATAAGATAAAATCCTACTCGCAAAAATCATGTAAGAACAGTCAGGATAGCATCCTTTTCAGCTACCTACCGGGACTTAGATTTGCGTAGATTTACAGTAAGGAAATTATGAGGTTTTTAAGAATTTGCAGATAGATAGGAATCTATAATAAGTTGGCAGTTAAGAAGAAAGACGGGTCTATTAATAGATTTCTCCAAGTGTATATTTTCAGATAATTCACCGTAGTATTCATGAAAAAGAAGAAAGTTATATTAGCCGATTTGGATGAAATGGTCTTTGAAAACCGGGAGAGAACTTATGGGGCGTATCCCCTAAGAAAAAACTATCCTTGGCATCTAATTACTTCTTTAACGGTGGTCATGCATATCTTTTTAGTAGGCGTTACCTATCCAATCTGGTCTACCCATCTAAATGAGCGTGGTATTTACCTCGAGAATATTAAACCGTTATTTTCCCCTTTTCCGTACTTAGTTAATAATACTTCTGGCCTTTCTCATGAGAAAGAAAACACTGCTCCCACAGCGGCAGGAGTATGTATACTGGTAGATCCAGGCACTACCTTAAAAACACTTCCTTCCACTGAAACCTATTCCCGGCTTAATTTCTTTAGAGACAGGAAATACAGGTGCTCACAAAAAAAGGTAGAGAAAAGATAATAACTGTATAGGCATAAAGTATCCAGACACTTTATACTGATCTGTTTTGGCTACTAGAGAGATTCCTTTCTCCATCAAATGAAAAATATGAAATCTCTGTTTGCGGTTTAGCTATCAATTTCAGCCTTTCAATACTATCTGTTTTCCAATTCTAAATTTATTTGTTCTCTTCTGACAGAAAGGGCAGATTTGTTAGCATCAAGCAAGATATATGGTTAGCGTCCATCCACTACGGAAAAACTATTTCCAATGGCTACCCCTGCTTATCTGGATGAGTATTATCTTCTTTCTTTCTCATCAACCCGCTGAAGAGTCTAAAGCACTGTCAGACTGGATGGTCTATTTACTTAATATTTTTCAGCTGGAGGTAGAAACCCTGGAGAGATGGAATATCCCTTTTCTGATCAGGAAGCTAGCACATTTCACGGTTTACGGGATTATGTTCCTGTTTGCCTATGTAGCCTGTATGGGAGCAGCTACCCGCAGGAGACAAGTGACTACGGCTTTTATGATAACCCTTTTGTATGCCATCAGTGATGAGTTTCACCAGACATTCATTCCTGGAAGAGTAGGTCATTATTCTGATGTACTGGTAGATATATCAGGAGCGATAGGGGCTTATTGGGTTCTTCAATTTTTTCGTTCCCGTTTAGGGTAGTTCTGCATTATTCTCATTTATCCATTTGGTAAAATTATACTAACTTTAAGACCATGTTTGAAATAGATAACTGTTAGAGGATCATTCTGGATTAAGGATTCTGGCAAGTTGGGTTTATGAAGAATAGCGAGCTATTGTGAATAAAACCAGCGAAGTTCAGGTTCCTCAAGCCTGGATTATCAGCATAAACTAGCGTTTCAAACATGGTCTAAGCCTTTCTAAAAGGAAATACCTTCTGTTATAAAAGAGCCATCACAATAATAACTAACATTTTTTCATGATTTTAGAGATAAAAGTTCCCAGCCCAGGTGAATCCATCACCGAGGTAGAAATAGAAGCCTGGCTAGTAGAGAATGGGGCAGTGGTAGAAATGGATGATGAGTTAGCTGAAATTAACTCAGATAAAGCCACCCTCACGGTAAACGCAGAGGCAGCAGGTAAAATAGAAATCCTTGCAGAAGAGGGAGATACTGTAAATGTGGGTCAGGTTATAGGTAAGATAGATACGGAGGCTGCTCCTTCAGATGGGAATGGTGATGCTGCTCCCGCAGCGGAAGAAGAAAAGACCGCTGAACCAGCAATGGCCCCTTCCCCTACTACGGAAAGCTACGCTAAAGGACATCCATCTGTCTCCGCCCAAAAAATGATGAATGAAAAGGGAGTAGACCCTGCTTCAGTAGATGGAACAGGTAGGGGAGGAAGAATCACCAAAACAGATGTAGTTAATAAACTTAAAGAGCCTCCTACTCCTAAAGCTACCCCAAAAGAAGAAAAACCAGCAGCCAGACCTATCCCTGCTATGCCAGTAGTCAGTAATGGGGCAGCAAGAGGGGTAAGAAGAGAGAAAATGAGTGCCCTACGTCGGAAGATAGCTGAGCGGCTAGTTTCCGTAAAGAATGATACGGCTATGCTTACTACCTTTAATGAGGTAGATATGTCCGCCATCATGGATATGAGGAAAAAATATAAGGAGAAGTTCAAGGAAGTTCACGGGGTAGGGCTAGGCTTCATGTCATTCTTTACTAAGGCGGCTACCATGGCCTTGATGGAGTTTCCAGCCGTAAATGCACAGATAGATGGGAAAGAAATGGTTTTCCATGATTATGCAGATATAGGCATAGCGGTAAGTACAGGGAAAGGCTTAGTAGTTCCTGTGATCAGAGACGCCCATAAAATGAGCCTTTTCCAGATAGAACAGGCCGTTCTGCATTATGCTTTGAAAGCTAGAGAGAATAAAATCTCCTTAGAGGATATGGAGGGAGGTACTTTTACCCTCACTAACGGAGGTATTTTTGGCTCTATGCTTTCTACCCCTATTATTAATCCTCCGCAGTCTGCCATATTAGGGATGCATAATATTGTGCAAAGGCCAGTAGCCATAAATGGGCAGGTGGAAATCAGGCCTATCATGTACCTTGCCCTCTCATATGACCACAGAATCATAGATGGGAAAGAAGCAGTTAGCTTTTTATATAGAATAAAAGAAAGACTAGAAGATCCTTCCAGAATGCTATTGGAAGTATAGAGAGCATATTTTCTAATGTACCCTCCACTTGAAAATAAGTGGGGGTTTTTTTATACCATATGGGTATACAAAGCCTGAATGACTTTGAATGTCTTAGGATCAGCAAAAATTTGTTTCAGAGATTCCATGAAATCAGCCTCATTCCTCACTGTGTAAAGCGGCTTGTATTTCTGATCACTCCAAAAAATTTCTAATGGATATATGTCAAGCCCATGTACCACGTAAAACAGCTCATATGAGTAGTTTTTTAACTGAGGAGCTATGATGACAAACTCATGCTTGATAGGATGAGTAGTCTCAAAGTAATTTCCGTTTGAGTCTGTTACGCTTGACTTGATAAAGGCATTAAGTATGTTGTCCGTATTGTTGGAAAGGAACTCTGCTTGTTCCTTTAGTACCATGGCAGGGGTACTGATTTTAGTGAGATCGAGCTCGGGCCACAGATTCATTTTATTATTGTTCATCTAACCACATTAGGTTGTATAACAAAATGACTTAGTGATGGTGACTTACACTGAAAGGTGATGACTGCACCACAAAGCAGATGGTATATTGAGGTACCTATTTCTGCTGCTAGTCAATTCCTGATACTGGGTAAATAACTTAAATGCTAATGATTTATCTCCTGAATTGATTGCAAACTGGAATTATTTCCACACGAAAGGGTAGCATTCTCCCATCAACTAACCTTATATATTCACCGACCATATAGTCCAGCTACATAATTACAGATATGAAGTGGGTTCTCAAGCTAGAGGAAACGGTCTTTCTTACATATGGAAGGATTAAGAGAAACTCATAGAAATATGTCAGTATATGGATTTTTTAAGCCACTTTTACTCCTGCGGACTTGTCTATTACAGCAGTCAAAAATATAGTTTACCTATGAAAAGAAGACAGATTATACTTCGTACAGGGATCTCCTGGATATTAGGGATAAGTTTATTAGCGGGTGTATATGCCCAGGAGGGGGGCTCTCTTTTAGCCTATTACTGTCCTCCTTGTGGGATAAATTGTGACACCCTTATCCATTCAGAAGCAGGTACTTGTGAGACTTGTGGAATGGAACTGGTCCAAAGCACCAGAGAAGAACAAATGGAGCAAATAGAGCAATTTGGAAAAATGCGTATAGCCATGTACATACATCCGGGTATGGAAATCCTGGACTTTGCTGGGCCTGCTGAAGTATTTAAGGTAAGCGGGTTCGAGACCTACACGGTAGGCCTAACGAAAGAGCCCATCATAAGTCAAGGCTTTATTAAAATAGTGCCAGAGTACAGTATAGAAGATTGTCCTAAGCCGGATATCATAGCTGTATTTGGAGGAAATGGGTGGAACGCTTCAGAGGATGAACGCATCCAAAAATGGCTTCAGGAAATGGCGCCTAAAGTAGACCATATCTATTCTGTTTGTACAGGGGCTTTCTTCCTGGCAAAAGCAGGGTTACTAGATGGTCAGACAGCTACTACCTTCCATTCTTCCATAGAATCTCTCCGTGAAACAGCACCTATGGCAGAAATAGTGTCAGGCTATAAATATGTGGATAACGGGAAAATTATCACGGCAGCAGGTGTTTCTTCAGGCATAGAAGGCGCCCTCTATCTGGTAAGTAAGCTGAAGGGAGAAAAGAAGGCAAAATCTACTGCAGAATATATGGAGTACCAATGCTGGGGGAAGGAAGAACGCCTTATCCTGGCAGAGGAGAGGTAGGATATTGAATCCAGAATATCTGATTATTTGATGCTCATCTAATCCCTCAATACAAATGTGAAGTTGTAGGAGGGCTGGCCGTTCCTCCTCTGGTTGTGGGGGCAGGTAGAGATGCATTGGAGGGACAAAGCGTTTTTGGTTACTATTCTCGCATAAGAAAAGTAACTCTACAGGGCGGATTTGGAAGGCACAGAGCTGATCTGGATTGCTGCGGAAGGCGATGAAGCACTGTAAAGAGCCGATATCTGACTATAGCTTAATCATAAAAAAAGCCCCACCTATCCAGATGGGGCGTAGTTTGTTGAGTTTGGGCGAGTATTAATTCAGTCTTTCATAGATGCCAGCTACGCCCTGGCCACCTCCTACACAGGCAGTAACCATTCCGTATTTCTGATCTCTTGCTGTCAGTTCACTCATGAGCTGTACGGTCAACTTGGCACCTGTACATCCCAGGGGGTGCCCCAAAGCGATGGCTCCACCATTTACGTTCAGCTTAGAAGTATCAATGTCTAGCTCACGGATAACTCCTAAAGACTGGGAAGCGAAAGCCTCATTCAG
>JBCCLI010000350.1:0-7054 GCA_039026975.1 Bacteroidota bacterium
CGTGTGTAACAGAACCCTCGAGAGAATGTATGGCTATACACACCAGTTTAATGCTAAAGGCCAATACAGAGACTATGGAAAGGTAGGGGCCACCCTTATCACCGGAAATGAAGATGGGGTTAAGCACTGTGCCATGAATATTCTTTTCTCCCTTTCTCATATTGGATATACGGTTCCCCCACAAGCTGACGCAGGCTGGATGGGTGAAGCAGGCCCTGGTCCTTCCTACAGAGATGAGGGTTCTGGAGGTCCAGAAAATGACTTTACCAATAGGAATACCACCTTCTTGGTGTGGAACTGTTTACACCTCGCCAGAATGTTGAAAGATCAGGGTGGAATACCAGCTCACGGAAATATGCCTGATGAATGGGACGCAGGCTGTAAAGCAGGGTTTGACAGCCCGGAACACAAGCGATAGAAATTTAAGAAGGCCAGTCTTTCCTGAAGGACTGGTCTTATGCTTATCCTCTAAAATTTTCTACCAGACTTTTCCTTCCCTATAAAGCTTAATGAAGCATCGGTTCAGTACCAGGAGGCGTCTCTTAGTTTCTGACCACATTTAATATAAGCCCAAATGAATCCCCATTATGTAGCGCTCATGATAACCTATGCCTCTATAGCAGGTGTATGGTTCTTACTGGATTTTTTCGTGAGAAAGCCTTGGAATATTGATATTTCAGTCAACTTTCGAAGGCCTTGGCTGGAGTTTGTTTATGCTTTGGTAGCAGTGGTAGCCATTCTGGGAATAGGCCAACTCTACATTGGAAAAATGCTTATTCCTAATGCCGAGGGCAATACTGCTATAGATGCCCTTAACCAATTCCTCATTTTTTCTCCCACTATTCTACTGTTAATCATTAGAAGACAGCCGCTGGAATCCATTTGGTTACCGCCATATAGAATTGCTGAACGTGTAGGATGGGGATTGATACTTTCCGTAACTGCCTTACTGATCTACTGGCTAGCAAGAAAAGATGCTGTTAGCCTTTCCAGCCTGTTCACGGAAACCTATCACCCAAAGAATTTTTCATTTCTTGTCCAGGTGTTTATGGAAGACATAACCATTGCGCTCCTCTTTGTCCGTTTGTCAGCATGGATAGGAAGAAGGTGGAGTATAGGGATTGTAGCTGCCTTATTTGCGGCAGGCCATATTCCGAGCTTGTTGGCTGATGGAGCTACCCTTAATGAGCTATCCTCATTGCTCTTGGATGTGACTATAGGGGTCATCATCCTAAGCGCAGTCAGTAAGTCCAAGGATGTTTGGTGGTTTTTTCCGGTGCACTTCGTTATGGATATGACTCAATTTTATGGAGGGGCCACCTGATATTATCAGGAGGTACTAGGAAGAAATATGATGATTTGAGAAGGATCAGCTGACAGAGAGTATAGTGGTGAATGCTGCCACGAATACCCGAATTCTTAGTGAAAGAAACCTTGGGTAGGCCTTTCTTACTCGAGCATTCGTGGCCTAAACTTTCCTCAATTCTTTATCATATATAAGTCTGAGAGAGTATTTATCTACCCCTTAGGGAGCCTCTTCTTTCAACGCCTCACTCACCTCTATACTCTTCTTGGTGACCATCTCAGTTGAGACAGAGTTTTGCCCGGTGATTAACCGGCCTGCTACTTCCATATGTGGGTCTCGGATATCAGAATGTTTGAATATTCCCCCTCTTTCCTTCATGACAGTCTCTATGATGAAGGGGTAATGCTGGTAGTGTGCAAGGGATTTATTTTCCTGAGCGTCAGGAACCCCGTTTACGTTTTTCCCTTCTATGAGGTATTTACCATCTTCCGTTTTCAGATTCACTATTCCGGCTGTTCCATGGCAAACCGCTGCTATTACGCCATTGTGCTCTTCGTAAATGCTCATGGCTATTTCCTGAATGGCTTTATTCTCTGGAATGTCAAATATAGGGGCACTTCCTCCAGTAAACTGAACGATGTCATATTCAGAGGATCTGATCTTATTGGGGGGAAGGGTATTGGCCATTCGGTACATGAACTCCTTATCATATAAGTAGGCCAGGTGAAGACTGTCTGCGGGATTAATGTATGCCAGTGGAACCTTTCCGCCTTTAGGGCTGAGAATGTCCACATGATAGCCCGCTTGCTGATAGCCATGGTAGGCTAGCATGACTTCAGAGAAGCTGTTTCCGGCAGGCAGATCTGATTTTCCCTGCTTACAGGCACTGGAGACTATCAAGAGGGCTTTCTTTCCTTGTCTTACGCTCGTTTCACTGGTGGCAGTCTTGCTGATGATTTTCCATTCTCCCTCCAGCTTTCTTAAGAGGAGGTAATCAATGAATCTCTTCTCAATGGCAGGGATGAGTACCTCCAATTTTGCCGTGGCAATAAGTCCGAATCTATCGATATCCAAAATGTAGCTTACCCGCCCATTAAATTCTCCGGCTTTGCTCCTGTCTATTCTTCCGGCATAGTCTTCAATTTTCATGAGAAATAGTTCTTTCTCTCTGTTCTCCAGAAACATATTAGCCTTCGGCATAAAGGCGGACAACACACTATCTGGATAGTGATAGGAAGTCCCTACCATATAGCCCTGTAAAGCTTCTATGATTTTGTCTTCCTCAGACTGACTAAACAAAGGGAGTATCAACAGAAGGAGGATGCCGAAAAAGCCTGCTCTTTTCATAGGTATCATGAATTAAAGGTTAAGAATTACTTGTGATTTGACATAAGGGTAGGCCCCTGATCATGAGTGCCAAGTAGGGGAGAAGAGGAAGCAAATTCTTCCAATATCATGAATCTGGAAGTCTACACAGGCTGATTTCGGAATTCTTTGGCTGTCTTTCCGGTAACCTCCTTGAAGGCAGCATTAAAACTGGACAAGTTATTAAAGCCACTTTCATAAGCTATAGCGGCTATTTTGAAGTGCTGGTGAGTAGAAGAACTAAGCAACCTTTTGGCTTCTGCCACTCTGAGTTGAGCGATGTATTTAGAATAGTTGTGAGAACTAACCTGGTTGATGGATTGAGAAAGAACCTTAGACGTGATCCCAAGCTGTTCACTCAGTTTGGATAAACTGAGCTCAGGGTCCAGGTATAGTTTATCTGTCTCCATGATTTGCTGGACCAGAGCCATGTTCTTTTGTGCTTCTTCCTCTGATAGACCAGAGCTTGCATATTTAATGGGAGTATCTGTGGCTATGGGTCTTTGATAACGCTGGTAGAGATATAAGAGGATGGAGATATAGAAGATGAAAGAAAAAGATAAAGCCCCTACAATGTAGGAAGTATAAGAACCCGTCAGATAGGCAAGGTAAACGAGTGTCACGCCAGAGAAAATGTGGAGAAGCCATTTTTCCTCATAGTTTAGCTTTTCCCTCTTGAGAAAAAGTTTCTTCATGATATGCCTGAGCAGAAAAGCTGATGCCAATATACCTGCCAGCCAGGTTTTGTAAATGGATCTTACGTAGGGACTCCAACTGTTAGGAGGACCGTCATAAGGGAAATGGTAGATAAGCCATCCCAAAAAGATGAAGGAAGGGATCAGGTATAGGGGCCATGTTTTGGCCAGCTTATGATTAGGCAGGGTAGCATTAGCTATGTAGAGAAATAGAAAAGGGCCTATAAACAGGCAGGCAGACAGACCTATCTGGATGAATAGCTGAAATAGATGCGGATTAAAATGAAGGAAAGCTGACTTAATAATTCTCATACTAATCATGAGGAGTAAGCCTCCCAGAAAGAAATCAGACAAGCGTTTTTCTTTTTTTAGGAAAAGAAAATAGCAGCTTAACAAGAAGCCGTTGATAGCCCCAAGGGCACTAAAAAGAAATATGAGTTGCTGGTTGAGTGTCATATAGCTGGGCAGAGATAGATCTACCCAAATATACGAAGGACTACGCTCAGGATGTTACCGGAAATACTAAGGTTTTTTAGCTGGATCAAGAAAAAGAAAATGGATTAGCAATAGATTCCAAAGTCTCTTTCTTGAAAGCCTATGTATTTTGTCAGATATTAGATTTGTCAGCCATCAATCACATCTACTTATGTCCATTCTACCTAAGAAAGTATTCGTCTCACTTGGCGTTTTTTGTTGCTTTTTCTTTCTGTTTAGGAGTGCAACTGCTCAGGGGTTCTCGCCTGATGAAAAGGTAGTGCTGGAATTTATTAGAGACTTTCCCAATCAGTCTGCCATCAAGCTGGTGAGGAATGATACTGTGCTGGCGCTAAAGAACCCTAATAAGATGATGCCTTTAGCCAGCACCATGAAAATCATCATTGCGATGGAATATGCTGAGCAGGCTGCTTCTGGAGACTTGGATCCAGATGAATTGATCTCCTTGGAGGAAGTAGCTAAATACTACCTGCCCAATACAGATGCCAATGCTCATCCAGCTTGGCTACAGTCGGTTTCTGGTAAAACAGGAGGTGGAAGTATCTCAATCAGGGAGTTAGCTAAGGGAATGATCTCCCATAGCTCTAATGCCAATTCTGAATGGCTATTAGATAGGTTAGGCCTTGAAAAGGTGAATGCGAGAATAGATAGCCTGGGGATACAGCATCATGAGGACATATTCTACTTCGTTTCTGCCCTATTAATAGGGAAGGAGCAATTCAAGGACTTGAATGGAGATGAATTGTTGGTGTCTCTTAAAGAAATGAATCTTAGTGAGTATGCTGAGGCTTCCGCAGAGATTCATGAGAAACTTAAGAGTGGGGCTACCTACCAATTAGAGTTGACAGATCTGGGCATAGACATACAGCGTGTATGGTCAGATAACTTTCCTGCCTCCACTGTATCAGAGTATGCTGACCTTATGGGGAAGATCAATTCCAAGGCCTACTTCTCTCCTGAAACACAAATATATCTGGATGAAGTCATGGAGTTTCTCATGCAGAATCCAGCTAACAGAGCCATTTTTCAGCATGCTGGGATGAAAGGAGGTTCCTCAGCTTTTATCCTCACTAAATCCCTATATGTTACGGATACAGAAGGAAATACGACTGAGATGGCCTACTTCTTTGATGAACTTTGGCCCATCACTAATATGAGGCTTCAACAAAACATGAATCAATTTGAGTTGAAAGTATTGACAGATCCAGCCTTTAGGAAATTTGTAGGTAAGGAACTCTCAAAATGAAGCAACTAATTTGGAGGTTAGTCATACCGCTAACGATTATTTCCTTTTTCCTTGTTACCAAGTGTTGGTTTGTGGCAGTTGAGGATGCGCCAGATTCATGGATGTACGGCTTCCCCTTTCCTTATCTATGTGAGGGTTGGCATACATCTTTATCACTCCAGGTTTTTCTCAAGGAGCTGTTCATGGACTTAGGTATTTATGTGTTGTTTTGGACTGCCACTGTTTTCCTCGTAAATAAATTCTTGGGTATACCCCCAATGCCAAGACCATTCACTATCATTTTGTGGGTTATTTCAGGAGTGATTTTGTTTGCTGTAATTTGGGTAGCGAGTATGCCAGAGCATATTTTCTTGATCCAGAGAGAATTTGATTGTGAGGTTATAGCCAGCGGATTCAAGTTCCCTTGGCAGGTAATTGAGAGGCCTAATTGATGCTTCCACTTTTCTGATTGAAAAGGAAAATATATTTAAGGAGGTTTTTCTTATTGATACACTGTTTCTCCTATGAAAAACATCAATGTCATCGGAACTAGTGGTTCAGGTAAGTCTACTTTTGCAAGGAAGCTGGCTGAGGAACTAGGATACCCCTATATAGAGCTGGATGCGCTTTTTTGGGGGCCTAACTGGACAGAGCCATCAGATGAGGTTCTCTTTGATAAGCTGGAGAATGCCTTGGAGCAGGATTACTGGGTACTTGACGGTAACTATTCTCGTACCAATCACATCAAATGGCCCCGAACGGATACCATCATCTGGATAGACTTCTCCTTCTGGCGGACCCTTTGGCAGGCAGTCTCCCGAGCCATATCCCGTGTCATAGACCAAAAAGAACTGTGGCCAGGAACCAATAATAGGGAAAGCTTAAGAATGCTATTCTCTCATGATTCTATCGTTTTGTGGACCTTGAGGACCTATTGTAAAAATGTAAGGCGATATAGCCAACTTCCTGACAATCCTCAATACGCTCATATTCAATTTCACCGACTACGTAGCCCTGAGGAGTGTGAGAAGTGGCTGACAGAAATTGAAGAGCGAAAAAATATGTTAAATGAAGATTAACCCATAGCGAAATAGAATCCTATAATCAGTACAAACGTCAAGATCATACACTTAAGGTATCAGCTTGTCTTCCCTTACTCATGACTATTTGGGGCTAGAGAGTATAATTCTCTAAGGGGTTAGAAAATACACCAAGCCTCACCTGCTGCAAAGAAGTTAGACGGGGGGACTTTGCTAGATCATTACCAGTAGCCACATTTTTAGTAGCATATCGAAACGCTTGGTATTACCCCGTAAAACGGACTAAGATATTGGCACTTGTAAATGAAGCGTCCCCATCTATGTTATCATTATAGGGGTAAATGTAAAGTGAAGATTTCTTTGAAAAATTAGGATAGCAGGGTACTAGATGATTCTTCCAGAAAAGGAAAAGAGAAATCCTGATTTACTCACTTTAAAGTATGGCGAGGATGTAAATTTTTGTAATGGATACAACTTTTTATATGTGTATTCTATCTAATAGGTACATATTCACTTATCACTCACACCTATGAAAAAGAACATCTACCAAGTCGTTTTAAGCCTTACGTTCATGGTTGCTTGTAGCATACCATCTGCTTTCTCCCAGCAGCCGCCTTACCTCACTAAAATAGAGGCTATCATTGATAGCATAGCTGAGGCTGAAGATTTACCTGCCCTCAGTGTGGGAATTATCTTCCATGAAGAAGAGCCCATCTATATAAACAGAGGATACTTTGACAGAAGTGAGAAGAAGGAAGTAAATGAACATAGCAGGTATCAGATAGCCTCCCTTAGTAAAATGTTTGCAGGCATAGTGGCCCACCAGCTAGTGATAGATGGGAAGATCAGCCTTTCCCAACCCATTACTGATTTTTTTCCGGTCAGCCTATCTGATAAAACAAAGAAAAAGTTTGAAGGGGTTACCTTC
>JBCCLI010000351.1:0-7053 GCA_039026975.1 Bacteroidota bacterium
ATTATCCCAGATAGTGCCATCCCCAAACCATGCATGGTAGATTTCTTTGATAGAATTTTCTGCTCCTGCTTCTCCCATGCTGCTGAGGTAGGTGAGATTTAATGGATTTACTCCATGCAAATAATGGAGATAGCCTGAGGCTGCTTCCTTATAATATGCTTCATTTTCAGCATATAAGTCATTGACCAGCATATTCAAATACAAGCTCCCTATGCGAGCCTTCGCGCTATTACTACCCCATATGTAATCATTGTCCTTCATGTAAGCCCGATAGGCATCCGTATTAGCCAGAAAAGAAGGCATGAGTTCATTATTGTTCAGATTGACTGAGCTTATAAAACTACCTGTGATATTCTCTTTAATCTGAGCAGATACATTATCTTGTTTACTCAGTTCCAGAAGGGCATCCTGAGTAGCACTCTCAAAAGGGTACCAAAATGTCCATTGAAAGGGCTGGGCAGTACCGTAATTAGCTTCTGCAAATGTCAGATACTCTTGAGAGGAAGTGGCAGAATATAGATAGACAGCTGCCGCAAATTCCCGCATTTGCTGCTCATAGGCACTGATCTCTGGTGTAGCACTGGAAAATCCGGCATTATCATAAGTGGAATATGCCGGGTTAGTCTTCAGCCAGTCCCATGCAAGCTCAGCTTTAGAAAGTAGTGTATTTCCATAAGCAATCATTTCCTGGTTTCCGGAAAGGGAACGGAATACCCTTGCAGCATGTGCAAATATGCTACAAACTGAACGCGTAGAAGAAGCCGTAACGGGCCCATAGTATCTAGGATTCGTATCCGCACTTGGTGGACTGGCAGATTGGAATTCTGTAACGCTTACCTTGGAAAGTACCCCTCCATCTGCCTGCTGCATTTTTAGCAGCCAATCTAGTTCCCACTTAATCTCATCCAGTATATCAGGGGTATTATTACCAGATTCAGGAAGATTCCAGTCATCTCCATAAGCTTCTGGAAAGGTCTCATACGCGGCGAGAAGTTCATGCAGTACGGTATAAGTGAAGTTTACGTACTTATTGTAGTCTCCTGCATCATACCATCCCCCAGAAAGGTCTTTTTCGGTAGCAGCATTATCAGGCTGTAGTACATCCCTACAATTGAGGTCTTGCAGAAAGCCTAAATGGCTGGCTCCGTCTGCATAGGCCTCTGCTACATAGGGGCTTTCTTTTTTGAATCCGCTTCGTTGGTAGAGGTAGGTTCTGGTAGCCAGTTTTAGTACCTCATCATACACATTTTCTCCTATGGTAAAGGGATAGGAAGATAGCGCATTCTGTGGATCGTATACGTAATAGCTACCCACAGTCTGAAGGGGAGAAAAATCAAACCACCAAACTTTATCACCTGACTGGTCATGGGTTTGGCCATTATTCCAGGCTGTAATACTCCCCTCATATACTATCTCATCAGTGAGGGAGGATTTTATTTGGTAGATGCTTGCTGGAGTGAAATTTTCTGCTGCATTAAATCCAGTAACGGGGTTACTGATGACTGCTACCTTAGGTGCTGAGGGGTAGTACCCAAATTGGTCAATGTGGATGGTTCCATTAGCGGATATCTGAGCAATAGTATGGGGTACAAGTAGGAGCCCTGCACCCAAGAGCGTGGAAAGGATTCTCAAAAGCATGACGATTTACTAGAATGACACAAGCCCTACCTACCCGAATATAGAAACAGGCTGGTAAGAATAGAAATTCCCTTATGTACGCTTAGGAATGGTCAGACTAGGAGCTCAATACAGAGGAATGGTAATGCAGATCGTTATTCCATACTTCCTTCTCAAATGCAACGTAGTTTACCAGCTCATTATTGGAATTGAATAGAGGCCATATGTCTAGCTTGCACCAGTAGGCTTCTCCGTTTTTACGATAATTCAGGATCTGGTCAGAAAAGAAAGCGTGCTTATCTAAGTTCACTCTGATGTTTCCCTTAGTCTTAGGAGAGGTTCCTTTTCCCTGAAGAATTTGGGCAGGCTTTACGCCCCTAATCTCAGAAAGCTTATATCCTGTCATGTAGGTAAAGCCAGAATTTACCCACTCTATTTGTTCGTAGGTATCAGTAACTACTATCGCTATTCCCGGCTTAGAGAGATATGCCTCAAGGTCTAGGGTGAGTTGCCAGTCATTTTCACGAGAAAGCTCATAAATTTCATCTGAACCACTCATTCTCGACTGCCTTTGAACAGCTGAGGCAGGAAGGAATTCAGGGCCGCAGAGGAGGGGGAAGTATGTTTGTGGAGCTTTACTCATGGAAATTCTGTATCATTAAATAGTTCTAAGCATATATAACGGTCTAAGGCAAAAATTGTTGAACTGATATATATGAAATGCAATATATGAAATTTTTTTTATAAACCTAGGATGAGTTTACAATAATTGAAATGGTAAAATTTTGATAATCAATAGACTATACGTGCTTAATCTGCCTTTGAAGACATCCAGCTAAACCGTAGTCTGAGATCAGCCTTTTCTTATGTGTAGGTCCGGGAGGATACATTTTATCAGGCTACTTGCTACTACACTACTTGTTGAGGTACTCTGTTCAAAGAAAGTAAATAGGGATTATTCTCTATGGCGTCCTCTACATAGGAAAAAGTAGACAAGATTTCAGCTTGGCCATTTACTATGGCCACATCATGTTCAAAATGGGCGGAGGGTTTTCCATCAGAGGTAACTACTGTCCATCCATCATTCAAGGAATATACATCCTTCTTACCCTGATTAATCATGGGCTCTATGGCTAGCACCATTCCCTCTTTAATCCTGGCTCCTTTCCTTCTTCTTCCAAAGTTGGGTACTTGTGGGTCTTCATGAAGATCCTTCCCTAATCCATGCCCTACTAACTCCCTCACTACCCCAAAACCATGTAATTCTGCATACTTCTGAATGGCTTGGCTGATGGCACCTATTCTATTTCCTTCTCTTGCTTGCTCTATTCCCTTGTATAAAGACTCATAGGTTACCTGTACCAGTTTTTTCGTTTTTCTGTCTGTATCACCTATAATGAAAGTGTAGGCATGATCCCCATGAAATCCATTCATTTTTACCCCACAGTCTATAGATAGTATGTCGCCCACCTTGAGCCTATGGTGATTAGGTATCCCATGTACCACAGCATCATTAACAGACATACACAGGGAATTAGGAAAGCCATTATAGCCCTTAAAGGAAGGTTCTCCCCCATGATCTTTGATAAATATTTCTGCTATTCTGTCAAGTTCAAGGGTACTAATCCCTTCTCTTATCTCAGAAGCCATGAGTCCCAGCGTCTTGGAAACCATCAAGGCACTCTTTCTGATAAGTTCTATTTCTTCTAAATTCTTGTAGTGGATCATATTTAAACAGACGAGAACCGTTTACCTCAATATCAAAACTATTTTACCACATGGATTTTTGGAAACATAGGTTAAATATCGGAATAAGCCATCAATTTTCATAGTCATTTAGCTCCTTGTACCTCAGCCGAGTGGCCACTTTCTGTTTAGTTCTTTTTAAAACTGCCTCTGCAAGGAACCTTGCAGGATTTATATCTTCACTAGAAGCCAGGAAAATAGATTCTGGGATATCCATTCTGTAGAAAGAATTAGTAAGAGCAGCTACATTATTGGCTAGTAGCCATTTCATACGCTCCTCTAACAAGCCTAGAATAATCTGCTCATTCATATCCTGCTCAGTTAATGCTACATTCCAATCCCTGGCAAGAAACCGGGTAGTAAGTTTCAGTTCTTCCGTCTTCATACGCTTAATCTGTTATTCTCACCAGTATATGCTGGGCTACTTTCTGCGAAATGTGTAGGGAGCTGTTATCTGACAATTCAAGCATAAAAGATTCATCAAACTCGATGAACTGCTTAATCTTAAATCTACTACCTATGAGAAGATGAGTTTGTTCAAGGTATCTGAGAAACTCTTGTGAGTCATTAGTTACTCTTGTCAGTTCCAGCCACTGGTCCTGAGGTGCATTCTGGAGTGGAAACTGAGTATAATTAGGCATATTACCATCCTTATCAGGGATAGGGTCTCCATGTGGATCGAACCGGGGGAAGTCTAAAAATTCATCTAGCCTGTCTACTAAGCGGGAGGATTTAATGTGTTCTAATTGTTCAGCTATCTCATGTACCTCATCCCATTTGAACTTCAGTTTAGAAACTAGAAATACTTCCCACAGGCGGTGTTTTCTGATAATATGTAAGGCAGTAGCATATCCTGACTCTGAAAGGGAAACCCCCTTATACTTAATATAATTTATGGTGCCCTTGGCAGAAAGTCTCTTCAACATATCCGTGACAGAGGAATCTCTGGAATCCATTTCTTTTGCTATCAGGCGCGTACTTACGGTCTCTTCTTTCTGAGAAAGAGTATAGATGCATTTCAGGTAGTTCTCTTCAGTGAAGCTTAAACCAGCATGAGGAGGTACCTGAGCAGGTAAGGAAGATTCTGTGTTTTGTATAGTCATCTACCGTGCTAATTCTCTCTGCTTTCAAATAATGAAATATACGGGAAAAATCTGGGATACACGTAAAAGCAGTGTAGCCAAAAATGTTTTCCGATAAATCAAATATAATTATTAGATTTGTCTAAAAATAATTTTAGGCCACATAATAACTCATGAGATTATTTACGTTTGTATGCCTTTTTTCAGTCAGCCTTTTTCTAATGGGTTGTTCTTCAGAATCTGATGATCAAGCTGAAGAAGGGAAAGCTATGATAGTCTGTACCACCGGTATGTTAGGGGATATGCTGAAAACCCTGGGAAGTGACTATGTAGATGTCCAGACCCTCATGGGACCAGGAGTAGACCCTCACCTTTATAAAGCTACTCCCGGAGATCTCAAAAAGCTACGTTCAGCAGATTTCATCATTTATAATGGTTGGCATCTGGAAGGCAAGATGGTAGAGGTTCTGGAAAAGCTGGCTACCACTAAGCCCGTATTAGCTGTGGCTGAACAACTTCCCCAGCAAACCCTTCTCCAATTTGGAGATGACCCTGAAGCCATAGACCCGCATGTTTGGTTTGATGTGGACATGTGGCAGGAGTGCGGCCAGCATATCGCTTCATTTCTCATTGAGAATGATCCAGCTAATGCTACTATATACAAAGAAAGATTAGTCGTCATGGAAGATTCTCTTAACCTACTAGATATATGGGTGTCAGAAGAGGTAGGGAGTATCCCTGAAGAGCAAAGGGTCTTGATCACTGCCCATGACGCCTTTAGCTATTTTGGGCAAGCGTACGCTATTGACGTGAAAGGGCTTCAAGGCATATCTACCGTTGCAGAATTTGGGCTTAGAGATGTTAGTGATATGGTAAGCTTTATTACTGAGCGTAAAATCAAAGCCGTATTTGTAGAATCCTCTATTCCCAAAAAGTCCTTAGAGGCGGTAGTGAGAGGCTGTGCAGAGAAAGGGCATACAGTAGCCATAGGCGGAACGTTATACTCAGATGCTATGGGAGAGGCTGGTACGCCAGCAGGCACCTACGCAGGGATGGTGAGAGCTAATGTCAATACTATAGTAAAAGCCTTGAAATGAGGGTAAACCTCCTGGATAGCAAGAATTAACCCAACACCTATTTAAGGCAGAAAAAGGGCTTAAGAAAAGAGATACAAGTATTTTGAATCTAAACGGAAAATGATACAACAAGTACCAAATCCCATCATTGAACTCCATAATCTCACGGTTACCTATGACCGGAAGCCAGCCCTATGGAATGCAGATTATACCCTGCCGCATAATCAATTAATAGGCGTGTTAGGCCCCAATGGCTCAGGGAAATCTACCATGTTAAAGGCTATCATGGGTTTGGTTACTCCTAGTAGTGGGCATACAAAGCTATTCGGGAAGGAGGTAGAGGAAGTAAGAAACAGGATAGCCTATGTTCCCCAGCGAGGGAGCGTAGACTGGGATTTTCCTATCAATGTGTTTGAAACCGTCCTTATGGGAAGATATAAGCCAGACAGCTTATTCAGAAGAGCTAGTAAAGCAGACAAAGAAATAGCCTTACAAGCCTTGGAGAAAGTCCAAATGCTTCCTTTCCAAAATAGACAAATCTCTCAGCTATCTGGAGGGCAACAGCAGAGAGTATTTATTGCCAGGGCGCTAGCCCAGCAGGCAGACTTATACCTATTAGATGAACCCTTTGCCGGAGTAGATGCAGCTACTGAGAATGCTATTGTGGGAATACTGAAGGAAATGAAAGAAGAGGGAAAAACCATCGTAGTAGTCCATCACGATTTACAGACAGTTTTCAAATACTTTGATTGGTTAGTGCTTTTGAATACACGTCTTATAGCCTCAGGACCTACAGAGAAAGTGTTCCAACCAGACATACTGACGGACACCTATGGAGGGAGGTTGAATATTCTCTCCCAGATTGTGGACTTGATTCAGAAGGAGGGATATCCGGTTCAGGAAAAGAGTATCTAGGTATGGAAGAAATATTTTGGGACTTCTTTTTATTGAGAGATGCGAATGCAGCCTGGGTCCTACTCGGGATGATCTGTATTTGTGTTTCCTCTGCGCTCATCGGTTGCTTTACGTTTCTGAAAAAGCAGTCTCTGGCAGGAGATGCCATAGCACATGCCATTCTTCCTGGGGTATGTATCGCCTTCATGTGGTTTGAGACCAAGTCCCCCTTTGTATTATTAGGAGGCGCTGTGATGAGTGGTTGGCTGGGAATGATGGGGATAAATTACATACAGCGATACACTCGGTTAAAGAGTGATGCTGCTCTGGCCCTGATTTTATCTGTCTTTTATGGCTTAGGGATTCTACTATTAACAGTAATTCAACGCTCTGGTAATGCCTCCCAATCAGGCCTGGATAAGTTTCTCTTTGGGAAAGCCGCTGCCATGATTAAGGAAGACGTACTAATTTTTCTGGGATTCTCCATTATTATTCTGCTGGTCATTACGCTGAGCTATAAACCGCTGAAGTTGGTCATCTTTGATCCCATGTTTGCCCAAGCCATAGGAATCAATGTCAAGCTATGGGATCTCTTGGTCTCTTTCTTGACGGTGATGGCCATAGCCCTAGGCGTTCAA
>JBCCLI010000352.1:0-7004 GCA_039026975.1 Bacteroidota bacterium
CCTAATACAAGGCCCTAATACAAGGCCATGCTAAACTTTGGGCGGAAAGCTTTGGAAATACTGTGGTGTTCACCTAAGTAGTGGAAGATACTGATAGTAGCTCTTCTGCCTAATTCCTTCTCATAGCCTTTATCTATGGTGATACTTTCTATGAGGTTACTAAGGGCTTCCTCCCATTCTTTCTTTTTTACTGCTTCTCTGGCTGATTCTATTTTCTGAGCAGCAGCACTCTCATTTCCCTGAAAACACAGGAGTTCAGTCAGGGAGGCTAAGTCTTCTTTTGTCTCATGAAAGGGGGAAGTGAACTTGATGGCTTCTACTAGCTGTAATGCTTGCTGAGGCTGGGTAAAGAGAATTTCTTTTGCCAGCAGAACGCTGGCTTCTTCATGCTCAGGGTGTTCTTTCAGGAAGGTTTCCAGGGCCTGAGTAGCTTGTTCGCGTGGCCCTTCTGCTAACTGAGCTTTAATTAGTTGAAACTGTCCTTTGATGGGGGTAGGGAGGTGTTCTGTCAGCCAATTTTCTATTTGGTGTTTAGGAAGGGCACCCTGAAATTCGGCTATTACCTGTCCGTGGTGAAACAGCTTGACTGCGGGTATGCTCATGATTTGGAAGGTAGAAGCCAAAGATTGGTGTTCCTCCGTATCTATTTTAATAAGTTCCCATGTACCTTTTTGCTCTTCTACTAGCTGTTCCAGGAGAGGACCCAGTACCCTGCAAGGGCCGCACCAGGCAGCCCAAAAGTCTACTAGTATAGGAAGCGTAAAACTTCTCTCTAGCACATCTTTATCAAAATCGAATGTTTTCTTAGACACAGAATCCATACTTATCTTCATTACGAGAACGCAAGGCTAACGTTAAGCTTCCAATAGTTTCTCAGCACTTACTACTTTGATACAAACAGCCACTACTTCCATAGCTTGCTTAATATCTGCCAGGGAAGGAAGAGAGGGAGCTAGTCGAATATTCTGATCCTTGGGATCTTTACGGTAAGGAAAGGTAGCTCCCGCAGCTGTCAGTTTTACCCCAGCCTCAGCAGCTAAGGTTACTACCCTTTTAGCACAGCCTTCAACCGTATCCAGGCTGATGAAATAGCCTCCCTCAGGCTTAGTCCACTCGGCTATGCTGTGGGCGGCTAGTTCCTCTTCTAACACTTGAAGCACTGTATCAAACTTAGGCTTTAAGATGGCGGCATGTCTTTTCATATGGGCATGAATCCCCTCAGCATCCTGAAAGAAGCGTACGTGCCTAAGTTGGTTAAGTTTATCCGGCCCTATGGTCTGGTTGAATAAGTGCTTTCTCATCCAGCCCATATTTGCAGCACTACCACACATCACAGAGACTCCTGCACCTGCAAAGGTGACCTTGGAGGTAGACCCAAACAGAAACACTCTATCAGGTACGCTAGCTTCCTTACAGGCAGTGAGCATGTTGAGTTGATTAACCGCATCTGTTAAGTGATGGACAGCATAGGCATTATCACAGAAAATTCGGAAGTCCTCAGCCTTGGCGGGTAGGGCGGCAAGCTTTCTGATGACCTCATCACTGTAGATAGTACCTGTAGGATTACTGTAGAGAGGCACCATCCACATCCCTTTAATGGCAGAATCCTTTCTTACAAGATCCTCAATCATTTCTACCTTTGGCCCATCTTCTGAGATAGGCACGGGGATCATCTCTATGCCCAGGTGCTGACAGATATTGAAGTGGCGGTCATAACCAGGAACAGGGCAAATGAATTTAACCTTTCTTTCCTGTCTCCAGGCTTTCTTACTGCCAACCACACCATGAATGAAGGCATTAACCATGGCATCATGCATGAGTGTAAGACTGGCATTTCCACCTATGATGACTTCCTCCTCCTGTACCCCCATTACAGCAGAAAAAAGCTTCTTGCTTTCTGGAAGTCCATCTAATCCTCCATAGTTTCTGGCATCAGTCCCTCCCTGGCTATGGAAGTCTTTTGGACTTACCAGGTTTAGCATGTCAAGGCTGAGGTCTAGCTGCTCTGGGGAAGGTTTACCCCGGGTCATGTCCAGACTCAGATGAAGGGCCCGTAGTTCGTGGTATTTTTTTCTGTTATGGTCTAGCTGAGCTTGGAGATCCTCTTTTGAAAGCTGGTTGAATTTTGACATACTCATATTGGGTTGAGGCTGTAAAAATAGAATAAAAAGAAAATAATCTGTTATGATTCTTGAATTCTACATAAGAACCTTTTTCAGGAGAATTTGCACTTTCTTGTTCCTGCTACTTTGGATGAATATTAATACGCTCATGGCACAGGAACCTAATCAGTTTGTGGCAATAGAAAATGGAACTTTCATAAGGGAAGGGCAGCCTTATTACTTTATAGGGACTAATCTGTGGTACGGAATGAATTTAGGGGCTAAGGGGGAAGGTGGAGATAAAGAGCGGCTTATTCGGGAGCTAGACAGGTTAGCTGAAATGGGCGTGGATAACCTCAGAATCATAGGAGGAAGTGAAGGGCCTGATACGGAACCCTGGAGAATAGTCCCTGCTGTACAGCCAGCACCAGGGGTTTATAGAGAAGAAGTTCTCGCTGGACTGGACTTCTTGCTAGATGAAATGGCTAAGCGGAATATGGTAGCCGTTATCTGCTTAACTAACTTTTGGCCGTGGTCTGGAGGGATGGCTCAATATGTTTCATGGTCCACTGGAAAAAAAATTCCTTATCCCCCGCCAGCTGAAAAAGGTAGTTGGGCTACCTATCAGTTGTACACAAGTAAATTTTACAAGGACAAAAAGGCCCTTAGCATGTATGAGTCTTATGTAAGGTTTTTGCTAAAACGGAAGAATACGGTAAACGGAAAGCTCTACTGTGATGATCCCACCATCATGTCTTGGGAGCTGGCCAATGAACCTAGGGGAATTTTCTCCAAGCGTGCTTATCGTAGGTGGATCCAGCGATCAGCAGCCCTGATAAGATCCCTTTCTTCTCATCATCTGATCACCATAGGAAGTGAAGGATATACCCCTTCCAGACTGGCTGGGAATAGGTTCAAAAAAGACCATTCTATCAAGTATATAGACTATGCCACTCTCCATATTTGGGTCCAAAACTGGGGTTGGTATGACCCTTTGAAACCGTCTTCATATCCCCAATCCCTAGAAAAGGCCAAGGACTATCTAAGTCAACACATTAGTGAAGCGGCTCAGCTGAACATCCCTCTGGTCCTGGAAGAATTCGGTATTTCAAGAGATGAAAATAGCCATTCCTCTGATGCTGGTACTTCGATTCGCAATCTGTACTATATGGATATGTTCCATCTACTAGAGAATTCTGTAGAGAAAAATAATATTCTAGTAGGAATGAACTTTTGGGCCTGGGGAGGGGAGGGACGCCCTTCTATGCCCGAAAGTATTTGGAAAGCTGAAGATGATTTTACTGGTGATCCTCCTCATGAATTTCAGGGCTGGTATTCTGTGTATAATACTGATTATCAGACGATAAAACTTATAACAGAAAGTGGAAAAAAACTTCTCCAACGAAGAATTCCCAAATAGAACTATTCAATAAGTAAGTTTTTTGATAAAAATAGCCAAAAAATAAATATAAAATTCGTATAAATATTTTGCCAACTAAATATCTGTTACTATTTTTATGGAATGGCTATTTAATTTATCATTGATAATGATATATACTTTAACTCGTTAGGACTTTGTCAAGACCTAATCCTAGCCCATTCTCTACCTTGTTAATACCCATTACCTTTCTCCTTCATTTATAATTTCATCGGCGTACCTCTAATTTTGACTCAATGAGTAAACGTGGTGATAAGGATACCCATCAGCTCGACTCATATATAAAGCAATTGAACAAACACGAAAAATCTCATCAGGGTAAAATTATCTTGATGGGAGTTGGTATATTCTGTGTAGTGGCCATTACAGCCTATTTCGGATTTTACAGGGTTCAGAATACCCCTAAATATGTCCATATCCAGAATATCAGTACCATAGACCAAAATGAATTAGTAAACTATCTTTCCCAGCAGAATACCTATCTGGTGGTGGAGGATAAGCTCATGGCCAGATTAGATACTATCCGTACACTGGAAGATTATATGGAAATAGTATCCCTTAATAATGCCTACACACAAGAAGAATATGATAACCTCGCCTTTCTGGATGAAGATGAGTTTGGCGAAGAGGAGTTTATGGAACCTCACAATATGTACATTGAAGGCTCCATGAAGTCAGGAGATGACCTCACCTTTTACATTAGTGGTTTTCAGGATGACTTGACTTATACCTTGGACTTCGGGAATGGAATTAAGCGGAAGGTAGAAGATACCTACGAGTATGCATACAAACATAGAGGTAGGTTTAAAGTCAGACTTACCATTAGAGATAGTGAGAATATCCTGGAGGAAATAGAGCAGGATATCCAGATCTTTGACGAGAAAGAAAAAGCCATAGCGGAAGCAAGACCTCCAAAAAGACCCAAGCCTAGTCCGCGAAAAGAAAGCCGGAAAAAGGATAGAAGAACGGACACCATATCCTCTTATAAAAACCGTAAAGCAGCCTCTTCTCAGGAGTCTAGGCCCACCCCTAGGAAAGAGATGGCTACCAAGGAAGAGCCTCAAGAAAGTGAGTCCGCCCCTGAGTCAGTAGCTACGCAGAAAAAGGAAACTGATAAGGAAGTAAGTAGATCAGAAGATGTTACTAAACCCAATATAGAGTTACCTGTTTCTGCTCAAGAATCAGATGCTGTTACAAGACCTTTGGCTATCGCCGAAGTCATGCCCTCTTTTCCTGGGGGAGATAAAGCCCTACGAAAATATTTAGCTAAGAATATTAACTACCCTCAGTCTGCTAAGGCAAAAGAAGTAGAGGGAAGGGTTTACATACAATTTATCGTAGAAGAGGATGGATCTCTCTCCAAGCTGAAAATTATGAGAGGTATAGGGTATGGATGTAATGAGGAAGCCTTACGCGTAGTAAAAGCTATGCCCACCTGGAAACCTGGACAGCAGGCTGGTAGAAAGGTACCCGTGATCTACACACTACCTATCCGTTTTTCACTCCAATAAATTGCGGGCAGAAGAATGAAAGCTGCCTAAGAGATGATTTATTGAGTTAGTCATGAATAAGCTGCATACACATCAACTATCCCTATTGCTCTTGTTAATCGTAACGCTTACCCTTCCCAGTCAGGCCCAAATCACCGTAAAAGGAAGCGTAGTAGATGTTGAAAGCGGAGAAACCATCATTGGTGCCCGCATCACCTTAAAAGACAGAGTCTTAGGTACCATTTCTGATATAGATGGAAGATTTGTCCTGGCCACTAATATGGAGCCTCCCATAGCGCTGGAAATAAGTTCTATGGGATATGAAACCACAGAAATTTCTTCAGAGGGCGGAGAGTCAGAAATCATTATCATGATGATACCTGAAACAGGCCTCTCCAAGAGAGAATTTGTAGTTTCTGCTTCAAGGGTAGAGGAGAAAATCTTAGAGGCTCCTGTTTCTATTCAAAAGAATGATTTGGTTGACTTTAGGTATACCACTTCTCCCGACTACTATAATTCTCTCGCTAATATGAAAGAAGTATTTGTTCATTATAGTAGCTTGAGCTTTCCTGTATTAAATACACGTGGATTTTCAGATGCCCAAAACTGGCGATTTGTACAGCTTAAGGACGGGGTAGACCAAAACCTGCCTGGCTTGGGGTTTCCTGTGGGATCTATTACCTCGGCTTCTGACCTGGATGTAGAAGGAGTAGAGGTAACACCAGGCCCTGGTTCCGCCCTTTACGGGCCTAACGCCTTTAATGGTCTGATGAACACGTACACGAAAAATCCATTTGAGTACCAGGGAGCTAGCTTTCTTGCTAAGAGTGGGGCTACTAATGATGTAAATGATATCAGCCATCCCTTTGGAGAGCTCGCTTTTAGGGTAGCTAAAGTTTGGAAAGATAAGTGGGCCTTCAAGCTCAATGCTAGTTATTTTACGGCTACAGACTGGGAGGTGAATGATCCTGCCTTCCACATTACCCCTGAGAGAGCAGGGAATTTAGAAACCTTACTTCAGCTAGCTCCAACTGATCCTAACTTTGATGCAGTGTCCAGATTTGGAGATGAAGAGATAGTGGGGGTGGATCTTGTGGGTGATGGAAACTTTACCAGTATCAATAGAAGTGGTATTCAAGAAAGGGATATTCTGGACTATGAAATAGAGATTATAAAGCTGAATGCAGCTTTACATTTCAGGCCCACAGAGCTACTGGAAGTATCCTATGATGCTACCTATAACCAAGGAGATGCTGTCTTAAGACACACAACGGTATATCCTTTCACTAATGCGGTGACCTTCACCCAGAAGCTAGAAGTAAAAAGTAGGTTTTTTAACTCAAAAGTATACCATGTACTGGAAAACTCCAGGGACTCTTATGTTACCCTGGCCATAGGAAACTTTATCCAACAAGGCTTAAAGAGTAATGGAGACTGGGCAGGGGATTATGGAAGGGCCTATAGGGGAGAAATACAGGGAGTAGATCCCGGAGATCATACTGCTGCCAGATTATTTGCAGATAGAGACATCCCGGGACCTGAGAGTAATGAGTTTAAAACCCTTTTAAATGCTACTTTAACTAACCCAGATATCAGAACAGGGGGATCTAAGTTTATAGATAATTCTTCTATGATCCA
Source organism: Bacteroidota bacterium (assembly GCA_039026975.1). Lineage (GTDB taxonomy): Bacteria > Bacteroidota > Bacteroidia > J057 > J057 > JBCBKZ01. The sequence goes on from JBCCLI010000352.1 coordinate 6,669, forward strand.
CGGAGAATTTAATTCAGATCTAAGTGAGTTTTTAGGGGGATGGAACCTGCAAATAGGAGGAAACATCAGAAGATATTCCTTAGACTCAGACGGAGAGGTATTTAATGATGGGCCTAATGGGTTTAATCAGCCCATAGAGATTCTGGAAACAGGAGCCTACATTCAGACGTCAACGGCGCCTAATGATGAGGAGGTGCCAGTAAGGTTAAGAGGGTCTCTGAGGTTTGATAAAAACTCTAACTTTAAAGCTAGAATTACCCCCCGTATAGCAGCTGTACTTTCCCTGGGAGAAAGTAGGCAGCATAATGTGAGATTAAGTTACCAAACAGGATTCAG
>JBCCLI010000353.1:0-7002 GCA_039026975.1 Bacteroidota bacterium
CATAGATTCATTCTCACTACTCCAGAGGGTACACGCTATATTTTTGGGACGCTAGAAGAAGAACCACCTGCTTCTAATAGTGGCATAGAGGTCTCAACCTATACCGGAATCCAGAGCCATGCGGTAGTGCCTACTTCCTGGTACCTGAGAAGAATAGAAAGCGTAGACAGAAGACATAGCATAACCCTGGAATATCAGGAGGAAAGATATACCTATCTCAGTCCAGGGTCTTGCTCCATCACTTACTCAAGCGCAGGTAATGATCATAACACCGGTGGTTCTCGCTGTGGGCCTATTCCCTACGGCCAAGAAAATACGGGCGTATCCGAAACCCTTATGAATAGCAAAAGGCTGAGTAAGATTACCCATAGCTCCGGCATCTTCACAGTACATTTTCTGGCCCGAAATGATAGGGAAGATATAAGCCGTTCCCTTAGGCCTACCGCCAAACGGCTAGATCTCATTGAGATAGTCCCTACGAATGATCCCTGCACAAAGCGATTTGTCTTCAACTATGATTATTTCCTGGCTAAGGGTAGTGGGGCGCCTGAGAATAGTAATAAACCTGAATACAAACGCTTACGTCTCAATAGCCTTCAAGAAAGTAGTTGTGATGTGAGTATTCCGCCTTATGTATTTTCCTACCATCCTGGAAATCTACCACACAGAATTTCTAAGGCGATAGACCACTGGGGATTTTTTAATGGGGCATATGGTAATGAGGGTACGCTGAATGTTCCTGCTACAGCTATTCCCAGTCATTATGGAACATACTTTTCTCCTAATCTAGGAAATGTCAATAGGGAATCTCATGAGGCTAGTATGAAAATAGGCACCCTAAAGACCATCACCTACCCTATGGGAGGCAGCACAACATTTCAGTTTGAAGCTAATAGGGTTCGTTCTTATGAGAATCAAACCACTAATGCTCCTATATTCTCGCTTTCAAACTGTAATGAACCTTCCGCTTCCTGCTGTGAGAATGCAGGATTTAAACAGGAAGGCACCTTCACCTTTACTGAAGAACAGTTAGAAGAGGCTACCTATTCCTTAAGTATATTGAACCTTACAGACCAGCCTCCTCTTCCCTATAATCCTTTTGCCTTCTGTCAGGTAAGTCAAACTACACCTGTGGAAGCCTCCCTTTTGATATTTGACGCAGCAGGAAATGGCATAGGGACTACCTCACTTAATATAGAAGCCCAACAAACTAGTGGGTCTAAACCTAAACTAGGAGAGCCATTTATTCCACTTGCAGACCTGGAGCCCATAGGCGGTTTTCAGGCAGGTGTTCCCTACACCTTTGTTATATATGCGAGCGGTGGGAAAGCCTCTTTCAATATTTTTGCTACCTCATCTCAACTAGTGCCGACAGAAAGAATAGTAGGTGGGTTAAGAATCAAGGAGATTACCAAATATGACGGGCTGTCCCATGATCATGATATTAGGCGAACATTTTTATACACGGCTCATTCAAATAGTACAGAATCTAGTGGAAGGCTATACTATGAACCTTCTTATTATGGATTTCATTATGATGTGTTTGGTAGTGCCAGAGCTACGTTAATACAGTCTTCTCCCGTAACACCCATGGGAAACTTCCAGGGAAACCATATCGGGTATAGACGAGTGGTAGAAGGTATGGAGGGAAATGGATATACGGAGCACCTGTTTACCATAGAGCCCAATATCAAAACCTTAACGGATAGCTATCCTTATAGTCCACAGGAATTTTTAGCCAAGGATGGAAAGCCTTATATGGTAAAGACCTATAAGCAAGGAAGTGGGGAAGCTCTTCAGACTATCCGCTATGAATCCCAATCAGACCTATATACCTATATCCCTGGCAATATGTACAAGGCCTATCAGACCGTGGTCTCCCAAGCAGGCGGCGGAAGTAATACATATTATTCCTTTAAGCCCTATAAAATTAGGACGGCTCCTTATAGAATCAGAAAAGAAACCAGAATCCTGGACCAAGTAACTGCTAGCACATCCTATGAGTATGACGCCCAAAAGCGACACCTATTCCCTACTAAAACTATTACCACCAATAGTGATGGGAGAATCATGGAAGAAAGGGTTAAGTATCCAGCTGAGTATGTACACTCCCTGGCATTTGGAGAAGGTTCTCAGGTACGTATTCAAGATCTGTTGGACCTGCATATGATAGGAGTTCCTGTAGAAACCCAACAGTGGGAAGGTAGGGAGGGCAGCATGCGAATGACAGGCGGCCAAATCCAGGTATATGATAATTTCTCACAAAATGGATTTCCTCTGCTAAAGCCTACTAAGATTTTTCTCTTTGAAGGTGCCGCCCTGGCAGAGGAAATCAATAATGAAAAAGACCTGACAACGCATCAGTATACCAGCCTACAGCCTAAGGAAATTTCAGCTAATTACCAGGAACGGGCCTCTTTCCACTATGAATCTACCCTAGGGAATTTGGTAGAACAATCGCTTACCCTGGGTACCCCCATCGCTTACAAGTGGAATCAGGCTGGTACCAGGATATTGGCAGAAGTAGTTGGGAAGAGGTACCCACAGATCCGCTACCTCCCCCTTTCCTCCCTGAGATCTCTCAAGGGAACTATGGTAACCACCTATCAATTTGATCCTAAGCTTAGGTTGATGTCTTCTACGGGGCCAGATGGAATTACCCTCAGGTACCAATATGATGGACTGGACAGGCTCATCTACAGCAAAGACGGAAACAATAATTTGCTTCAACAGATCAGATATAATTACTCCTCATTGTAGGGTGCATATCTCCAAGCGTCATCTCAGAGATTGGGATGGCGCTGGTTTTTTGGATGACGCTGGTTAGTGAGGAAAGAAGGAACCAGCTCCTTTACTGGAGCTTCTGAGGGTCTTGCTGGAACAGCTCACGGTCTTCCGCTGTCTAGGCATTCGACTGCGGGCAGAACAAGTATTAGCATAAACTACCCCCAATATGGGACTTTTTCAAACTCATATTTACCTTACAATCTCGAAGTACTAAAACTACTCCTTCTACCTTTTGACCTATTGGAGGAAAACCAGATCTTCCGATAAATTCCTCATCAGAAATGTTAATTATATCTACATATCCTGGTATCTTGCCTTCGCCGATGTCAAGAAATATACCAAAGTTTTCATGTCTAATAACTTTTCCCTTAACAAGTTGTCCTACCTTATACTCTCGCATTACTTTCCTCCATAAATTTTGTATTTCGTCAGAACTCATTCTTCCCTTTTCATCCTCTTCACTCTTTGGCTTTTGATAACAATCTAGGTCATAATGATATAAACTTGTATCAAATTCAATATTTAGAATTTTCTTTAACTGTCTAATCTCTTTTTCCGTGATATCAAATGGATTATACATAAGGGGATCAGAAGAAGGCGGCTTGAATATTTTTTTCAATAGCTCAAAGTCTATATGATCTATATTTATCTCTTCAACCAACCGTTCTGTTCTGAGATCAAACACACTAATTAATCTTGTAACTTCCACTAGCTTTAGGAAATGGTGTTAAACTAAACATCAATATTTCTATATAGGACGGAATCCACTTCGTCTGAGGTCGCATCTATCCATCGAAAAGACACTTCCCGATTTATTAAACGTACTTTCTCTCCAACAACATATATATGCCCCCCGCTATCAAAAAGGAGTCAATGAAATAAGCCTGTGTCAGTTGAAAATAGTCCAGGTAAATAAGGAGCGCAATAGCTGAACTTATGGCCCAGGCAATCAAGCCATTCTTTCCCCATACAGGTATATGGTCAAGCTCATAGCGTTGTTTCTTAATCAGAAAGAAGTCAATGATGTAAATCGCGGAAACGGATGGCGTAAATACCCCTAACACAGTGAGAAAGTCAAACAGATAAGCAGAAAAGCCAAAAAGAGCCAAAATGGTCCCACATATGCTGGTGGCTATACAGATAATTCTGAATCCTTGTCCTGAAAACATGGTAGAAAAGGTGAGAGAAATGGAGTACAGGTTGGTAGCATTGGTAAACCAGGTGGTAGCAAAAAGGAGCACAAAGGCAGGTATAATGAGATCTACCGACTTCATGATTTGAATGATATCCACTTCCCCTGTTTGGATAGCTGTCAAGGCACTAATGATTAATACCAAGGGAAACCCTATGGTCACCCCCAATACGGCTACCAAACTTTGTTTATCATTATAGATAAAGCGGGAGAAATCTGCCATCAGCACAGGCAAGAGAATGGAAGAACCTACCAGGGTAGCGGTTGCATCAAATAAACTCATCTTATCTTCGGAGGGCAAATAGGAAATAATAGGAACAGATTCACGCTCCATCCCGAGGCATTTGTAAAGGACGTATATGAGAAATAACAAGAGAATGGGAACAGTAATATTGGCTAATTTCTCTATGCTGCGAATTCCATAGATGGTGGTAACAGTGATAAAGAGGCTGGTAATGATAATGATGATCCATAAGGGAATCTGAATGCTAAGCGTTGCAAGGGAGGTATCTTGTATGGCTTGTGCCAGTAATTCCAGGGCCACAGAAAACCAGCCCAGCAGGCTGATTCCGATCATAAAATTGATGAGGTGTGCCCCCTTTTTCCCAAAGGGAAATCGCAGAATCATATAAGTAGATAGCCTACTCCTGTTCCCAATGAGGGTGGTAGCCATACAAAAGGCTGTCAATATCACGGTTGATAGGCCAAAAGCCCACATCGCATCTTGGAATCCTGCCTGTAGCGCTATCTCTGCTCCCAAATACAAGATGGGTAAACTCACCCCGGTACCTGCTATGATGACTGCAACAGCCCACCCACTGGTGAAGTCTTTTTCTTCCACCTTGCTGGTGGTGTATTGATTATGGTCAGACATCTCTTTTCTTTTCTATTTAATATTGGGCAGGCCGTCCCGCCACCAATCGTGGGCTACATGGCAGAATGCATTGGAGGGATAAAGCATTTTTCCTCCTTTTTGGGATGACTGCCAAGAAGGAGTCCACAGGATTGATAGGGACTGCCAACTGAAAGCGAGGAAGAACTGATTAGCTACTATGAAATTCATGAACACCTAATTTCAAAAAAAATAATTATGACAATAATTTGTCAGCCAGGGGAACTAATGCAGGATGAATCACCTCTCCCTCCCTGATGATCTCCACCCCATCCAGCAAAATACTGACCTTGCCCACTACCCCATCAAAGTGGGACTTGGCCTCCTGCCCATCTGGTGGCATATCCATGGGACTGGTATGTCCAAAGCCAAAGTCTACCCCTCCCCAGATGCGCTCATCCTCCACTATATTCCCCGTCAATTCCCTCACACCCGGATTTAAGCCGATCATATTGTGAGAAATCTTGTACATATTTGGATCTTCAAAAGCGGCCAGGTATGTACTGAACTTTTCTGCTTCGGCATTTCCACATACTTCTATAATTACTCCCTCTTTCATAAGAAATTCCACCTGATTCTCCCCTTCCAGCTCAGCTTCCATGAGCACATCAAACACAATTCGGCCGTTCATACTGCCCTGCTTAGGGACTATGTTTACATAACCAGGTGCCGTCCCAAAAATGGGCTGAGAATAGTCTCCATCGTCTATGTCAAAGGCATAATCAGGATGAGTTTCATACCATACGTCCGTCCCGTTAGAGCTGGTAATATGAATCTTCTTAGCCTGCATCACCATACTCTTCACTTTTTCCAGTAGCTCCTTTAAGGTAGAAATATCAAACCCCGTAAAGGTTCTGACAAGAGAATCTATCTCCGTATCTCCTATCACCAAATAGCGTAGCTTTTTATTCTCCTTAAAAGCGTGTTCCCATATATCCGAATATAGCATGACTATTCCCCCATACTCTATCCACACATCTACTTCCGTCATGGTAGCCTTTAATGCCTCCACGGGCCATACTTCCAAGCCCGCATTTCCATCATACTCCGCCTTAGGAACATAGATGACCAAGGGCTTCCCCCCTGCTTCCTCTACCGCCCGTGCTGTAGCAAAGACAATGTCGTGAAAAGCACCTGCATCTGCCGTAATGGCTACTACCTCTCCAGGCTGAACTTGGAAAAGATTCTGAATGAGGTGATGGGAGAAGTGGGAGACTTTGGAGGAGAAGGTATCAAGCATTGATTTAGGAAGGCTTAAGGTCTGAAGATAGCACTTACTGAACTACGATCGAAATATCCTCACCTAAATATCAATTACGCTCATTACAGCCTATCCTTCATTCTCCTTATTAATGCGAGTATTGCTTTCCTCAGTCGGTTTTGGGATATGATAAAATCATTTTGCCCAATTATTCCCCCCATAAAATCATTATTTAGGCGGGTTATTCTCCCTTTAAGGAGAATGACATCATCCTGCATCCTCCTTAAAGCAGAAGTAGATTCTGTTAATTCCATCATACTCGTGAGAATATCTTGCCATTCTTCTTCATAGCTTACTCTTCCTATTAGGCTTGTCAGTATCTCTGAAGGAGTGTTAGGCTCAGCCTCTTCTTTAGGTTGTGGCGGAGGTGATGGTTTAGGCTCAACTTGTCTAGGGATGGGATGGGCATCGGGTGTATGTGAGTTAGGGTTACTTTTATAGGAATGATATTGATCTAAGTACTGCTTTAATGTTGCATTTACCTCTGTTGTTTCATCATAATCTTTAAGGATGGCATCTATGAGTCTGGGAATTCCATTGGCCACATTTTGGTCTGCCACATTTACCACACTTCTCCAAATGTTACCAGATCTCCCACTCCAGGTAATTAGGTTGGCAGGGAGGTTGGCGTTCTTAACATATTTATCAATGTCATTTACTATGTAAATTTTCTCTCCCAGGAATGTTGCCATATCCTCTACCGGATTACTGACAATTACAGGCTTTAAACTCCAGCTAAGCACTTCTTCATTCTGGACGTACAATCCCCAGGAACTCTTATCCACTCCTGAAGCTTTAGGGCCAGGCATCACATCTCTATAAATCCTGTCCCCTTGGCCAGAAGTATCTAACACCATTTTAGCTCTACCA
>JBCCLI010000354.1:0-6994 GCA_039026975.1 Bacteroidota bacterium
TCATGTAAAAGCGGGACTGCCCTCTCCAAAATTACATATGAGGCATAATCCAGGAAGTAATCCTGGTACATGCCGGATACAGGGACGGAAGTAGCTTCCTCATGATCTTGATGTCCGTTACCGTTAAGTTCTGCCATAAATGAATGATACCTATAATTATCCAATCTAAAATCTTGATCCTACTGAGACCATTGAGGCTCTCGAAACAATGCGGGTATGTGGGATAGAATATCTCTTCGAGATCCTCAGGGATCTTATTTCCTTAGCCTGAATGAATTACTAATCAGGCCAAGAGGCTGGATCACCTGCTAACATAATGTTTACGAAATTAGTAAAGCTAATATTTTTAGTCAACTTTTCCTGATAACTTCTCCACATAGCTATCTAGCTTGGGGAAAACTCCTTCAAAGGAGGTCAGTACAGGACGGAGTTCTTCCTCAGAAAGTATTGCGTATTGTGGGCTGTAATCCTGCGCTTCTTTTAAAGAAGCGGCAGCATTAGCTATGTATATCCTCCTTCCCCCTCTTACCAGCTGCTGTTCTTTTTTAGCTTGCAAACGCTTCAGTGATGGGATAGCCAAACTTTGAGCATCCAAAGCGTTACATACATACGCATGTACATCCTTACCAAAAATCCGTAGAATCTCTTCTCCCTGGATCACCTCTAGCCTAAATGAACCGAAGAGCATAGCGGCCAATATGATTTTCTGGTCCTTCTCTTCTGCTATTCGCAATAGGATACTGGCTACATTCATGCTTTGGCTACACACTGCTTGTACCTGCAGGGGATCCAGAGATGATTTTCGTAGTCTATCTATTAGGTAACGGGAGGCTTCAGTGATATTGACAGCTTCTTTCATAGACTACAAGTTAGGATTCCTACGCAAATACTTAGGCCTGTTAGGAAGGTTCATTTCTGGTATATCCATGTATTATGAAGCCTCATCTGATTATATGCTCACAATCCTTCCTTAAGATGAATGCTAAAACATGATTTCTGTAAGAATAAACATCCTATTTCCATGATCGGCTGAACTGAAAGGTTTTTTCTTACCTTTGAACTTCCTTATACCTTCAGTGTATATCCTTTTGCGTATTCCGACCTTCAATATATGACTTATCAAAGGCTGAATAATCTGACCGGATGGGGGATTTTCCTGGTAGCTATGGTGGTATATTTACTTACTGTAGCACCTACCGCTAGTTTCTGGGATTGTGGAGAGTTCATTGCGTGCTCTAACGAACTGGAAGTAACTCACCCGCCAGGAGCGCCTCTATTTCTACTGGTAGGTCGTGTATTTGCCATGTTTGCTTTCAATGATGTTACACTCATCGCCTTCATGGTAAACATGATCAGTGTACTCTCCTCAGCCTTCACTGCTCTCTTTGTCTGCTGGACTACCAGTATGCTTGCCAGGAAAGGGCTAGTGGATATGGACTGGGATGAACAGACTAAAACCATAACTACCTTAGCCAGTGGAGCCATAGCAGGACTGACTACCATCTTTGCAGATTCTATCTGGTTTAATGCCGTAGAAGCAGAAGTATATGCCATGAGTTCCTTCTTTACGGCCCTGGTAGTATGGCTTATGTTCAAGTGGGAAGCTCGTGCAGATGAAAAAGATCACCTCAGATGGATCATTTTGATAGCTTATGTGATGGGATTATCCATAGGGGTACACCTGCTAAACCTGCTGACTATTCCCGCCTTAGCAGTTATCTATTACTTGAGAAAATTTTCCTTTAGCTGGAAAGGATTAGCTGCCACTCTTGGCATATCAGTAGCTATCCTGGCCTTTATCCAGTATGGGATTATTCAATATTCCTTTAGCATCGCATGGTGGTTTGAGAAAATATTCACGGGGACAGCCCAGAGGAATGGGACTGCTATTGGTGGACTAGGGCTGGCGGTAGGTACTGGTGCTACGCTATTTGCCCTGATAGTTGTTGGGTGTCTTGTAGGTCTTATTGCATGGTCTGCTAAAAACGGTAAGGTAGTATTGAATACGGCTCTCCTTTGCTTTACGGTCATAGTCATAGGGTTTTCTTCCTATTCTGTCATCTTCATCAGATCCAATGTAGAGCCTGCCATCGATATGAATAACCCTGAGAATATTCTCACTTTTCTCAGTTATATGAAGCGGGAGCAGTATGGGGACCGTCCACTCCTGAGAGGTCCTATGTATAATGGACGTGTGCAGAGAGATGCTCGTGGTTACCCACAGTTTGATATCACGGGTATGAAGTACATCATGCTGGATGGAGAAGACAGGTATATAGAGGATGTGGAAGAAAGAAAATATACCTACGAGTCTAAAGATATTGTATTCTTCCCACGGATGTATGAAGCAGGCAGGTATAATAGTGGGTCCTTTGGCTATAAAAACTACGTCAAGAATAAAGGAAGGGATAAGGAAAGTCCCTATGATGATAAGCCCACAAGGGGAGAAGATTTTAGCTTTTTTCTGGATTACCAGCTAAGCCATATGTATGTCCGCTACTTCATGTGGAATTTTGTGGGTAGACAAAGTGATGTGCAGGAAGCCCGTTGGGAAGATGGACTCCTATTCCGTACCACCTCCCAAAATAAAGGGAACAACCACTACTACTTTTTACCTTTACTCCTGGGGCTAATGGGACTCATTTGGCACCTGGCTGCGGACAGAAAAAATGCTTTTGTGATAGGCATGCTCTTCTTCTTTACGGGAGTAGCCATTATTATTTACCTGAACCAGTGGCCTTCCCAGCCCAGAGAAAGAGACTACTCCTATGCAGGCTCCTTTCAGACATTTGCCATTTGGGTAGGCCTTGGAGTAATATTCTTGGTGGATGTGCTCAGAAAATACTTGGGCCAGAATGCTACCTACCTTTCTGCAGGGCTGGCCCTGGTCATTCCCACTCTCATGGCCGTCCAGAACTGGGATGACCACACACGTAAAGGAAGATACATAGACATAGAATTTGCTAAAAACCTGCTGAATAGCTGTGAAGAGAACGCCATCCTATTTACAGGCGGTGATAATGACACCTTTCCCTTATGGTACATTCAAGAGGTAGAAGGATACAGGACGGACGTAAGGCTAGCCAACCTAGAGCTGCTCATTTCAGACTGGTACATAGACCAGATGAAGCAGCCTAAAAATGCTTCTCAGCCCCTTCCTATCAGTATGCTAAAGGAAGATTATGCAGGAGAAAAAGACCTTATCATTCAGAATTTCCCCTCAAGAAGCATTACCCTTCCAGTAGATAAAGATCAACTACTAGAAGACGGCATCATCTCTGAAGGAGAGTACCCCTACGTAGCAGACCCTATGGTATGGGAATTTAAAGCCAGGGGGAGTAAGGCTAATCCATATATTCTCCGTAAAGATTCTGTCATCATTAATATCCTGAGAAATATTGCGAAAGATGGCTGGAAACGACCAGTCTACTTTGCCAATACTATGGCTCCCAGTAACTTTCTAAATCTAAATGATTACTTGAGAATGGAGGGGATGGCCTACCGAGTGTTACCGGTCAAGCGGACGGATGAAACCGTTAATGATATCTACTACGGAAGAATAGCTCAGGATATTCTCAAGAAAAACTTAACAGAGAAATTTCTCTTCACGAACCTAAATAATCCCTCTGTTAATTTTGATGAGCATATACGATCTGTCATAGTAAGTAATTACCGTAATTCCTTTTTCAGGCTCTGTAACAGCTACTCAGAGGAGGTTATGAAAAACCAGATCATGGTAGAAACCTATCAGCGGTTATCTGATGATCCCATGATGACAGACTCCCTTTCAAAGTCTTTAGTAGAGATAGAAGAAAAAATAAGGACAGACCAAGCGGAGATTCGTACGCTGGTTAATTTCATGGATACCTTCATTCCTTCAGAAGTAATCCCTATGCCCCTTACGCTTTCCATTTCTTTTGCTCAGGTATTACAGCAGGCAGGAATAGAAGACTTAGCTACAGAAGCTTTCGAGCGTGCTACTGAGCAAGCCTTAGCCCAACTCTCCAGGAATATAGCAGCTGGTGTATCAACAGCTCAAACCCAAAATAGTATGGCCTTCAGAACGGTCATGATTACCATACAGTCCCTGGCCCAGCAAGGAAATATGGAGGAAGCTATTTCTCTGGCTGAGAGACTGGAAGAAGTTACCGGAAATAATATGGGGAGCCAGCTTCTCCAACAAATTCCCCAACAACCCTAATATATGCCTAAAGCAGAAAATAAGCGTTCCCAAATCATCTTCGGTATACATCCCGTGATGGAAGCCCTGAAAACCAATGCTTCCCTGGAAAAAATCTTCTATAAGAAAGAAGGGAACCTTCATGAGCGCTTGAAAGATATACGTGTTCTAGCCAATGAGAAAAACATCCCCATCCAGTATATCCCTGAGTTCAAGCTGAAGGATATGTCCGGTGATCCTAATCATCAAGGTGTAGTGGCCCAACTCTCGGCTATCACCTATCAACCTCTAGAGAAAACCATTTTGCAAATCAAGGAACAGAAAGAGCAGCCTCTTTTCCTCATGCTGGATGGCGTAACTGATGTCAGAAACTTTGGAGCTATGGCCAGAACGGCAGAATGTATGGGTGTAGATGCCATCATAGTCCCTGCCCAGGGATCTGCAGCAGCTAATGGAGTGGCCGTAAAAGTTTCTGCTGGCGCCCTTCACCATATCCCCATTTGCAGAACTAACCATTTAGTAGATGCCATCATGCTGATGCAAGCCTATGGTATTCGAACTGTAGCTGTATCTGAAAAGGCAGAAATGACACTATATGAACTAGCGGTAGATGTAGCCATGTGTCTCATTATGGGGGCGGAGGATAAGGGCGTCAGCAAGCAGGTTCTCAAGAGAACAGATCAAAAAATCAGAATCCCCATGTACGGAAAGGTGGAATCCCTAAATGTGTCTGTGGCTGCCGGAATAGTAATGTCTGAGGTGGTGAGGAGGAGGGGTTAGTTATACCTATCCCATACTCTTGCTATAGAATAACCATCAAACTGTCCATCTTTACTTATAACAGATTGATTCGTGCTAATTGCTTGGGAAATGATCATTCGATCAAATGGATCTCTATGTACTAAGGGAAGGTTTTTATAATTCTTTAAGTCATCTTGAGTAATAGGGAGAACGGTTATATGAAGATTGTAGATCTCTTCAAAAAGCTCATCAATGGAGAAAGAAATTGTAAGCTTTCCAATATTCATTTTTATTGCAATCTCCCAAAGGCTTACGATACTGACTGAAATATCCGGATCATTCTCAATAGTATCTTTTGTAGTGGCTGGCAGCTCTTTTGAATTTTTAAAAACCAAAGGAGGGTATGAGTATCGAGCATATACATCTTACATATACTCCTTCATATCATCCAATGGAGCATCAAAATCAGGTGCCATATATGTTATCAGCCCCTTCAAGGTTCCAGCCTTGCGATAAGGTTTCTGAAAATCAACCTTTTCTTTTGATTTCAAGGACTCAATGAAATGAATGACCTCTTGCTGAAGTTTTGGCTCCAGAGATTGAATTAAGGATAGAATTTGCTGATCACTCATAATGCTTAAGATTAACTCTATTTACGAAAATATTTAGAATTAAGTTGATCCTATGTCGCCATGGGATAAGTCTAATGATAATTAAAGAAGCCAATCAAGCATACACTCGATCGGCTTCTATCATCAAGAGGAATAATCACATTATTCTTTCACAATCAGCACTTTTCTCACCAGACTGTGTTTCTGCGTAGAGATCTTCACCAAGTAAGTCCCATCATATACCGTCTGCACATCAAAGTAAGCGATGGTCTGCCCTTTCTTGATTTCCGTATGGAGAATCCTTCTCCCTGCTGTATCCAGTAAATCTACCTGCATATCTTCATCTACTACGAGGCCACCTAACTGTATGGCGATTAGCTCAGCAGAAGGATTAGGAAAGACGTTGATGTCTAATTCATTAAAGGCAGCTTCTGAAATACTGGTAACTGAGGGAGTGTAGGTGGTAGTAGGTTCAGAAACAAAATTGACTACGGCATTCTCATATACTCCATAAAAAGTAGGTCCTACCACATATGGATAGGCAGAGTTCCAATTTTCATCTACTGTGGCAAAGTAGGCGTAAGTCCCGTTAGGATATTCAGGCGTTATACAAAAACGACCGTTATGCTCATCCAGGTAATCTTCTGCTGCATTAGCAATGAATTCATAATCTTCTCTGAAGTATCCCAGGAAAAACTCTCCCCCTACATCTGGACCATCATCTACATCCGTCCCATCTGCATAGGTAGTACGCGTGGTGATGTCTCTCAACTGATAACCTGACTTAATTCTCACAATACCTCCTGTACCATCAGCATTCTGGAAACCGTAGGCCCCATAGATAGGAAATCCATCATAGGCATACCCGATCAGGGGAGAGTGGCTTGTACTGTCTATGGCATATAGACCATCTGCATCATATAGGTTACACACGGTGGAAACTACTTCCAGGTCCAACTTAAAAGCAGAGGGGTTCTGGTGGTGGTGATAATCTCCCATAGCCGGGTGAGCTTTAGAGCAGTCAAAACCAGCCATTTCTGCAGGAATAGCATCCCGGTTCCAGTCCTGAGAAGCCATGGGACCACCCGGACACATAGGATTTCCAGGCCCTCCACAAATAGCGCTGGTGTTAGGATTCCAGGCTACCCCATCTCGGTAATCATAGAGAGAAACGCCATTAATAAAGGCTCCAATTTTCCCAGGGGTGGTAGCCATTTTAGTTCCTGTTTCTTCCTGTGGACTCAAGGTAAATCGCAAGATCAGATCTTGACTTTCTGCTTGTGAAGGGTTTCCATCCTGAAAAGGTCCGGTAGGATAGGAAGGAATTCCATTGGTGTGTACATACACATAGGTATCAGAGTATTCCACCATCTGACAGTTGTACAGGACGCCATTATCTATGGGGGTAGAATTGCCCACCATATAGTAGCTACCCGTTTCTGTGGTATTCTGCAACCAAGCA
>JBCCLI010000355.1:0-6986 GCA_039026975.1 Bacteroidota bacterium
ATGTATGCTATTTGGACTTACTGTTTCAGGTCAAACGCTAGACAGGATAGTAGCAGTTATAGGAGAAGAAATTATCCTGGAATCTGATGTAGATAATCAATATAACTACCTAACAGGTAATGGCCAGAAGGATGATGGAACTCTCAGATGTGTAGTATTGGAACAGCTAATCGTATCCAAGCTATTACTGAATAAGGCCGAGCAGGACAGTATTATAGTATCCGAAGATGAGGTAATAGGAGAAATAGATAGAAGGATAGAATACATGATGTCTCAGCTAAATAATGATGAGACTGAATTTGAGAATAGATATGGTGCCCCCCTGATTCAGTTTAGAGAAGATCTCAAGCCAGATATAGAAGATGAACTACTCATTAACAGACAAAGGGGTCAGATATTCTCTGAAGCTACTGTTACCCCCAGGGAAGTAGAAAAATTCTATAAATCTATTCCTAAAGACAGCCTTGGGCTATTTCCAGCCGAGGTAGAATACTATCAGCTAGTAATAAATGCGCCCTACTCTGAAGAGAGTGTAGAAGAAACCGTCAACACCTTAGAGGACTTAAGGGATAAGGTTTTGAATGAAAATGCAGATTTTGGCCTGCTGGCACAGCAATATTCTCAGGGTCCTAGTGGTAGAAATGGTGGTATGCTGAACCAGTTTGGACGGGGTGCCATGGTTCCTGAGTTTGAAGCAGTAGCTTATAACATGCGTAAAGGAGAAATTTCCAAGCCTTTTTTAACTGAGTTTGGCTACCACATAGTGAAATTGGAAGACAGGACAGGAGAATTACTGACAGCCAGACACATCCTTATCAAGCCCAGGAACAGCGCAAATGGAGACTCAGTAGCTATTAAGAAACTCAATGATATTAGAGATAATATCATGATAGATTCGCTTACCTTTGAGCAGGCAGCCATTAGGTATTCAGAAGATAGAGGGACCAAGGACTGTGGGGGATGTGTAGTAAATCCGCAGACATTAGAACGTAAAATTCCCTTAGATGCTTTGGATGCAGAAACATTCTTTTTCATTGATGAGTTGGAAGAAGGAGAAATTTCTAAGCCTAAGGAGTTTTTATCTCCTGATGGTAGGAGAATGTTTAGAATATTGTATCTTAAAACGAAGATACCCCCACATCAGCCCGATCTGGCCAATGACTATCAGAAAATTCATGACACTGCTTTACGTTCCAAACAGGCGGAATCTTTCGATGGCTGGTTAGTTGACGCTAAGAAAAATATATATATTGAGTTGAAACCTACTGAATGCATTAATGCCCTTAAAAACTGGACCGAAAACTAATGCAGAAATTCAAAACAGAAGTAGAAGCCGCAGACGCACTTGCCCAAAAATACCAGGAACTTAAAGATGAAATCGGGAAGGTCATCATAGGCCAGGAAGATGTCATTGAGAAGCTTCTGATAGCCTTATTTTGTAAAGGACACACTTTGTTAGTAGGTGTACCAGGCTTAGCTAAAACCCTTCTCATCAGTACCATAGCACAAGCACTGGACCTGACATTTAGAAGGATACAATTTACCCCAGACTTAATGCCTTCAGATATTTTAGGTACTGAGATCTTAGAAGTAGATCCCGAAACTAATCTTAAGCATTTTAAATTTATCAAAGGCCCCGTTTTTGCCAATATTGTGTTGGCTGATGAGATTAACCGTACTCCTCCTAAAACGCAAGCAGCCTTGCTGGAAGCTATGCAGGAGAAAAAGGTAACTATCTCAGGAGAATCCTATAAACTGGAGCCCCCCTTCTTTGTGCTGGCTACCCAGAACCCCATAGAACAGGAAGGAACTTATCCGCTGCCGGAGGCACAGTTAGACCGCTTTATGTTTAACATTACGGTAGACTACCCTTCCATAGAAGAAGAAATAGAAATCGTAAAAAGCACCACAGCTCCCAACAACACTGAGATTAATACCGTCATCACGCAAGAAGATATTATGTACTTCCAGGAGCTGGTAAGACAGGTGCCTGTAGCTGATAATGTAGTAGAGTATGCGGTTAAGCTAGTCAATAAAACCCGCATTAATACGCCTCATGCACCTGAAGAAATCAAGGATTTCATTAACTGGGGGGCGGGCCCAAGAGCTTCTCAGTATCTCATTCTAGGAGCCAAGGCACTATCTCTGCTTAGGGGAAAATATTCTCCAGATATCATGGAAGTAAATGATGTCGCTAGCTCTGTACTCAGACACAGAATAGTACCCTCCTTTACAGCAGAAGCTGAAGGAATCACCATAGATGATATTATCGCCAGACTGGTTGGGTAATAGTCATAATGTCTCATAAAACCTATTAGCTCCGGGTTTAACCCGGAGCTAATAGGTTTACGCTATACCTAATTATTTACCTATGGAAAAAGTGGTAACTAGCCGCCAGATTAACCTAAACGCGAATCAATCCGATGCCTAACACTCCTCAAACCTTTCTCATTCTCGGTGGAGGGCTGGCAGGAACCTTTATGGCCACCAGGCTTATCCTGGCTAATCAAAAAGTTATCTTGGTAGATGATGAGGCCCCTTATGGCGCCTCCAGGGTGGCAGCAGGCTTATTCAACGTCATTACTGGAAGATTTGGCGCCAAAACCTGGCTGGCAGAAACCCTTCTGGAAGAGTTGTCTACCTTTATGCAACATCCTGAACTAGCTTCAGCCACTAACTGTATTCATCATTCTCTCATTTACAGACCTTTTAAGGCTGTGGAGGAGTATAATAAATGGCTGGGAAGAGCTACAGAGGCTACATACCAAGACATAGTAGATTTTCAGGAGTCTCCTTTACGGCCGGAAAAACTTCATAATGAATTAGGGGGGATCATGATTAAGCCCTGTGGATGGGTAGACACTACCGCCTTATTGAAGGAGTTGAGAAAAATTCTACTGACGTATCCAACCCTCACATATGTTAAGTCATCCCTGGCCTATGAACAGATTATACCAGAGGAAGGTAGAGTAAAGATAAAAGGGGAAACGCTTAGCTTTGATCAGTGGATATGTTGCGAAGGGTTTAAACTAGGAGAAAATCCATGGTTTCCGGAAATCCCTATTATTCCCAATAAAGGAGAAGTCCTCCTCATTGAAGCGCCAGAGCTACAGTTACCTTTTGTCCTATCCAGAAAAATCTATCTCATTCCCCTGGGAAAACATAAATATGTGGTAGGAGCTACCTATCAGAATAAGTTTGAAGATAAAGGGCCTACAGAGTGGGGGAAAGAGGAAATTCGTTGTCACCTAGAGAAAGCAATCAAGGTGCCTTATAAAATAGTAGCCCATTATGCAGGTATCAGACCTACTACTCCTAACAGGAGGCCTATCCTTGGTACACACCACACGCATAAACATATTCACGTTCTAGGTGGTTTTGGGACAAAAGGCGTATTATTCGCTCCATACTGTTCCAGGCTACTAACTGAGAGACTGCTTGGAAATGGCCCAAATATACCTGATGAAATAAAGCTGGAACGATTCTACTGAAAATTCAATCGTAGATAGCTATTTTTTGTGTAAATTCTTTTGCTGGAATTTTCCCTTTTCTGATATCAAGATGCCGTATATGCGTTTTACATACCTCTTCACAGCACTACTTGGCAGCCTGCTAGTAGTGTCCACATCATATGCCCAACAGTTACCATTCCAGAACTTCTCAGACTGGGGCTATGTGTCTACTGAATATTTTGATGTCTACTTTGCGGAAGACCAGGAAGAAGCAGCGGTTGAAGTAGCCAGATATGCAGAGCTCGCTCGCTTTGAGCTGGGGGTTCTATATGATTATAAACCTCAAGAGAGATACAACCTTATTTACCTTTCCAGTACAGAGGAATTTCTCCATAGTAACTTTGATAAACAGAACTTCACCCAGAATACCTCCTTTGAGCTACCTACCCGTTCCGTGAGTGTAATAGACCAGGGAGAGAGTAAGGGGCTATATGAGGCTGTTAAGCAATCTGTCTCTGATCTTATCCTGGAAGAATTCTCCTATGGAGAAAGAGCGGGTGCCACTATCCAAAGCCAACTTCTTCTCCATATTCCTCAGTGGTTCCATGAAGGGCTATCTGCCTATGCAGCTAGTGGGTGGACCTATGAGGATGAGCTATGGATGAATACCCTTAGTAGATCTGACAATATTCTGGAACTAGCCTTAGAGGGAGATGAAAAGATCAATGAGATTGTCAGGAAATCTATCTGGTACTTTATTACACATGAATACGGCGACCAGAAAATATCTGAAATCATCTATTTGGTCAATATTTCTCACTCTATAGAAGCAGGGATTATCTCTGTTCTGGGCATTACCCTAAATACCCTAACAGAAAGGTGGAGAGAATTTATCCTATCACGCTCTACTGCCCAAAGAGGAGGAAGGATAGAGCTGGATGAAATGCCTGGTGTAAGTTCCATCCCATTAGAGGATAAAATGCGCGTTACCTCCTTTGCCTACAATGATAATGAAGAGAAAATAGCCATGTACGTATCCCAACAGGGAAAACAGCAACTATTTCTTTATGATGTAGGAACAGAAGAGCTAGAAGCCACGCCCATCCATAGTTCTTACCAAAATCCGCTGAGTGCACGGTATTCTGCCAGCTATCCCATTGCATGGTCGCCCGCAGGAGATAAGCTGGTAACAGTGGTGTACCGCAGGCAATCTTACCAACTGGTCTACTATAACCTCTTTGATAACCAGAGTATCATCTTACCTCTAGGTAATGATATTAGGCAGGTTACAGCCCTTTCCTGGTCGCCAGACGGAAGCACCATAGCTATGTCAGCTCTTCATCAAGGAAGAACAGATATATTTGTAACCAAATCTGAGGACAATAAACTGCGTCCCATCACAGATGATATTTATGATGATGTGGACCCCACCTGGAGTAAGGATAGCAGGTCCATTTACTTTTCCTCTACCAGACCTGATACTAAGCTCCCTGCTCCACTCATAGATTGGGAACAGCACACAGCTTACTTCGATATATACGCCGTTACGGTAGGTGCAAGTGATAATACCCTGGCCCGGATCACCCAAACGCCTCTGGTAAACGAACGTAAGCCCGTACTGGTAGATGCAGGCCAACTGGTGTACGTTTCTGACGAGTCCGGTATTTTCAACTTTTATGAGGTTAATCCGGCTAATAAAAACTTCCGGGCACTCTCTAACCTGTCTGCAGGCATAGAAGCTTACTCTATTTCTGATAACCAGCTGGTAGTGGCCAGCCCTCTTGCAGGAAGAAATAGCCTCTTTATGCTGAACCTTTCTCAGTTAGGGACCTCCACTACGCCCCAACCTACCCTGCTCAGGCTAGACAAGCTGTCTATGATCCAAAACCAGTTAGCCAAGCGGGAAGCCCGCAAGCAAGCAGCCATCAGAGCGGAAAAGCTAAAAGAGTTACAAGAAGAGCGGAAAAAGAATCAAGAAATACAGCAAAAGGAAGAAAAGAAGAAAGATACACAGTCTGATAAGCCTGTAAGGTTTTACCTCTTTGATGAAGATGACGGACCGTATGAAGTGAGAAGACCTGATCCTTTGGCCATAGACAGAAAGGCAAATAATGAAGTAATCAACACTGTCTTTGGAGAAAATACCAGGCCTGAACTAGGAGAAGTAGAAGTGTCCAAAGCCCTTACGGCCAAGGATGGCTGGCAAACAGATGGAATCCAACTGGGCATTATCTATGATCCTGTAGCAGGCTATGGCCTGGACTTAGGGATGCGCTTTTCTGATATGCTGGATAACCAGCGCCTCAGCCTGGAAGTAAATCCCTATGTCAAGTTTAGAAACCGAGACATAGCCCTACGTTATGAGTGGCTACCGCTACGACCTGATTTCCATATAGAACTTAAGAATCAGGGAAGAAAATATGACCTGGAACCCCTCAACCGTCAAGGGCTGGATACCTTGAATTTCCAGTTTGAGCATTTCCAGGCCAATGTAGGAATGACCTATCCGCTTACTCGCTACTTATCAGCAGGAGTGGAGTTAGGCTTTCACCGCATTATGCGTACAGACCTGAAGCTAATACGCCCTAATCTGCTGGATGATGAGGCTGATGTAGCCAGAGCTACTGCCAGAATAAACTTCAACAACGTCAAAATGCGGGAGAGCTTCGCCTATAGCGGGATAGAAGCTGAACTGGCTATGCATAACTACTATTCCATGACAGAGTCCAGGCTTAGGTTCCAGACGGCTCAGTTCCATGCAAAACACTATATAGAGCTTTTTGATAAGATTATCCTTGCCACCCAGCTAAGGGTAGGGATCAGTTTTGCAGAGAATAGAAGCACGGAGCTAGATGAACGCCAGCAGTTCTACCTGGGAGGAATAGAAAACCTTGTCCTTCCCGTTTCCTTTGAAGAAGATAACAATGACAGAATAGAGTTTATAGATGTGTCTCCCGACCTCTATGACTTTATGTTCCAGCAGTTCCTTACGCCTAACAGAGGATTCGACTTTTTCGCGAGAAATGGTTCCCGCTACGTCATCACGAACTTTGAGATGAGAATCCCGCTGAGCAGGCTACTAAAGCAGCACCTGAACTCCTCAGCCCTCTACAACCTGGAATTTATTCCCTTCTTTGATGTGGGTACAGTATGGGATCAGGGAAATCCCTTCTCCACTAAGAAGCCTACAGATACCCAGATTGTAGGATCTAATCCGGTGGTAGTACAGCTACAGACCTTGAAGAGTCCCTTCCTATTTGGATTTGGGACAGGTCTCCGCACTAATTTATCTGTATTCTCAGTAAGGCTTGACCTAGGCTGGGGCGTAGATGATAACACCCTTCAAGCACCCTTCTTTACCACTACGCTGGCGAAGAACTTCTAGGAGAAACATATATCACGAAAAAAGCTCCGGGTTTATACAGACTTGGAGCTTTTTGTGTAAGGGCGAATCATTATTCGCCCCAGCCCATAAGTAAGCGTTCAATTCGTCACTTCTGGGGCGAAAGATTTTTCGCCCTTACTCCTGTCATC
>JBCCLI010000356.1:0-6977 GCA_039026975.1 Bacteroidota bacterium
CGCCACCTGAGTTATTGGTTTGGGTTCTCACCTTATCTTTCTCCATATAAAAAGAATCATTATGCTCTTACCCTTTTAGCTTAGTCCCTTCAAATCCTGATCCTATCTCAAAGCCTTTTACTGCATTTATGCTCATCATAGCAGATGCTAAGTCAGCAGGGAGTTTCGCATAAATAGGTTCTCCCCAGCCTGCTGGTACACCCTGTACAGAACACATGATGGTTCCCCCTGCTGAATTTCCTTCTTTCCGGATCTCATCAATGAAATGATACATCTTCTCCGCCATCTCAGGAACTGGGCAGTGGGTAGCCTGGGAATAGGTAGTTTCCAAGGCATAATTCTCAGGCATATGAGCAAGAGACAGTTGGTGAATGGAATGTACCCATGCGTGTATGCGTACATCCGTAAAGGTAGCCAGCACCTGCTTGGCTACGGCTCCACCTATTACCCTCGCTATGGTTTCACGGGCAGATGACCTGCCCCCGCCTCTATGATCGCGGGTGCCATACTTAGCGAAGTAGGTGTAGTCAGCATGGGAAGGACGAAAGTTCTGAGCTAGGTGGTTGTAGTCTTTAGAACGCGCATTAGTATTAGCGACAAAAAATCCCATAGGGGCACCGGTAGTGGTATGATCTACATGGCCGGATAGTAGCTGAAAAGTATCACTTTCCTTGCGCTGGGTGGTAATTCTGCTTTGTCCGGGTCTTCTTCTGTTTAACTCCGACTGAATGAAGTCAGGATCCAGTTTTATCCCAGCAGGACACCCGTCTATCACCACGCCTATTCCTTCTCCATGTGATTCTCCAAAGCTGGTAATCCTGAATAAGTTTCCAAAAGAGTTAGACATAAGTATTAGGTAACGGTAACGGCTGGCAAATATACTGATTCCCACATCTAATGCATGGATTAGCAGAAGTCAATTCATCCCAAGCTTGATTTTTTCCATAAAAAAAGGCGACCCTTTAAGGCCGCCCATATTTCTGCTTAAGTTCCAGGATTAAAAAACCCTTGGTACAGTTAACTCTTCAGGAGAGATAAGTTTTAGCTCCACTCTTCTATTGGCTTCTCTTCCTTCTGAGGTAGAGTTATCCGCTATAGGATTGGCGGAATTATAACCATTAGAAGTAATTCTAGCTATGGGGATTCCTTTCTTATGAACCAGGTAATACTTCACCTCAAAGGCTCTCATCACAGATAGAATCTGGTTAGACTTATAGGTTCCCATATTATCTGTATGCCCTAATACTTGAAGGCCATAATTAGGATACTTGTTCAGGATGTTAGCCACTTCATCAAGGGTGGAATAGCTTTCACTTTTCAAATCATGACTACCTGAGTAGAAAAAGATGTTATTCATGGCTTGCTGAAGGAAATCGACATCTTCCTGGTTAATACTGCCGCTGAAGCTCGTATTATCATTATCTACGTAGTTGTCATAGCTATGGGTGGGAATTTCCTCCGTAGTATTATCAGTGTAGGACTCCTCCACTGGGACCTCTCCTGTATCACTCTGATCATCTTCTGGTGGACATCCCAAGTTCATAATCAGCCCTTTTACATCAGGACATCTGTCGTCTTTATCTGGAATCCCATCCAGGTCTGAATCTTTATATGGATTATCTGCGCTAGCTATAGGAGGCTTTTCTTTAGGCTCTTCCTTTGGCTCCTCAGGCTCAGGGGTAGGCTTTCTCTTTGGCTCTGTAGGTAAAGCAAATACAAAACCGGCAGAATGCGCTATATGCTGAAAATCTTCAGTTTTGAGCGCCAGCTTATACATACTCTCAATATTGAAATTGAGATTTTTAGAAATTCTGAATCTCATTCCTAATGCGCCTGGAACATAAAGCCTGAGGTTGTTACTAGCGCTGTTCAGGCCAAACCCAGTAGAAATGTATGGTGCCCAAAATGCATCCTCCTTAAAAAAGGTTCCGTTGGACTTAAACTGCATCAAGGCATTTACATCTATCAGGGAAGTTCTAAGGAAGTCCGTTTCGCTGGTGTTAGGGTAGTTGCGTACCTCAGGAACAAAGGAAGAATTAAGGGATAAGTTTAACCATTGGGTTACATATGCGTGGGCACCTATGGTTATCCCTGGAGAAAATTCCTTGTACTGTAAATAGTCTCCGTCAATGGGGCCCAGATAATCAAGGAAACTAGCTGATAAGCCGGCCATCCAGGGGTTTTCACTGGTCTGAGAACGGAGGGAGGAATACTGGACTAAGGTAAAGAAAGAAGCAAGGCAAAGAATAAAATATGATCTTCTCATGTTAATTATTCTCAATACAAAGTGAAGGTGCTGAGAATTTTGATGGAACAAAATAACAGACCAATATTTATTGCAGTAGTGGTTTATAATACTACGAATTAATAAATGATAGCGTATAAATTCCTGTGAGATTCTTGGGGTTTATTACACTTATTAATGAATATTAATGATTCATATTATTCAGCTTGTAAGAAATCTGCTCAAAGGAGACTTTATAATTTTCTGATAAAGAAGCGGTTAGCGGAGTAGTAATTATAGAAACTCTGTCCTGACTGATATTTAGTTCATTTACCAAAAGATATTTTAATTTGTAGATTCTCCTCATAATCAGGTTTCTGATGAGTTTCCCTCTTTGCGGATAGTTAGCTTCCAAGCGTAAATGTCTGTTTTCGCAGGTAGACATAATAGCTCCTAGTCTGGCTACTTTTTCTAGCCCTTCTTCTGTAAGCTGTACACTCTCCGGAAAGAATACAGTGGAAATAAGCAGTTTTCCTTCCTGCGATTCTATTGCACATGGATGCTGATTCGGGATTTCCTGCCCTTGCTCTTGATAGGTTGGCTTTTCTCTTGTATAGGATTGTATAGGAATAGAAATATTGCCAACTCTTTTAGGACGGGGGACTACCTGCTCTTCCTTTTGTAAGCTGATGGTAGGTTT
The DNA here is from genome assembly GCA_039026975.1 of Bacteroidota bacterium. Classification (GTDB taxonomy): domain Bacteria; phylum Bacteroidota; class Bacteroidia; order J057; family J057; genus JBCBKZ01. The sequence goes on from JBCCLI010000356.1 coordinate 2,925, forward strand.
ATCCGGACAGCCTTTAGCCTTGGGCATTCCTGCCTCATCAGGACAGACATCTAAACGATCAGGAAGCCCATCCCCATCCCTGTCTTTATCCATGTCCATACTGAACATAATACTCTCAAGTTCTGGACTTACATCCAGGTTTTTTAGCTTGGGTAGTTTTCTCCCGTACAGGGTATACCCCAACCCAATAGATGGAGAAAAGCTGCTGTAACGCTGATCTAAGAGGCGCTGGAATACAAATTTTCCTACAATCTGTATCCTTTTATTCATCCGGAAACTTATTCCGGTTCCCAGCCCTACATGGCTACTAAGCCTTCCTTCCTGTATTTGACCACCTACCCCTACTGTGATGAAAGGAGAAGTCCTAGAATCTGTAGCTAGCAGGCTACCATTATTAAATTTAAATGAACCCCATAGGTTGATGTATTGTGTAGAGATGGGATCCATCTTATCCAGGGGCCTTGGGGCATCATTAAAATGTTGATATTCCAGCGAGAAGGCTAAAGCTGGGGAGGGAGAGTGTTCTACCTGAATAAAAGGCCCTGTAAATCTTGATTGAGAAGCTTGTGAAAAGTAGGCTATTCTCAAGGACTCATAGCTTCTAAAGCTTATACCTCCATAAATATGCGTGTAGGGACGGAAAGCTTGGGAAAATAAAATTGAGGGTAAGAGAAATAGGGTGAAGTTGGTAGCTATATATATGCGTCTAGGAAGCATGTTAGGGGACTAGGATGAAAGTTAGCTAACCTATTAGGCGTTAATAGGAAGTTTGCAGTTTTTATTATGAATAAATTTTCAATTTTAAACATTCTAATTTATGCAAATAAACCCTAGGTGAAGCTTTTTAAGAAATCAGCTGCCCAAAATGAGAATTGATTGGTCTAATTAGGGAGGAAAATGGTTAAGACTAGGCAGACCGTTCGTGCTAGGGATCTTCCCTCAGATACATACGTAGAATCTCTTCTCCGTCTATTTGCTGGAATAAGATAAGAGAATCTTTGGTGAGCCTTCGGATACTTTGTTCTCCTTCTTGTTCTGTAAAGATGCTTCCATCAATAAACTGGAATGGTAACTCTTGATCAGGTAGGTCTGGGGTGGATAAAATTAGGGTTCCTTCTTCTGTAATAGTCAGGGCTGACTTCCCTAAGTCAGCCGATGACAGACTAATTTCACCTGCCACCATACTGACCAGCCTCCATGTACCTAACAGGTCAGGACTTAGGGTTTGGGGGTACTCGCTTAAGGAGTCTGGCGCTTCTACCTGCACCAGATTTGGAGGAACTACCTCAGTATCTTCGGGTACTTCAGCCTCTGCTTCAGTGGGGCCTGTTTCACACCCCAAAAGGAAAAGGGTGAAAATAAAAAATAGGGTTGTCAGCCTGATGATCATGCCCCAAAGGTAAACATCCTGAATGATATTCTCACTTGGACCCTGTTTGAAACAGGTATTTCTTTGAAAAATGCTTGATAAGAGGTTCTGCAAAGCTATTTTGGAGAGGAATTACGAGCTGTTTTTCAGAAAATTAGGGCAGTTCAAGTGCTGGAATCGCACATATATTGATATACATACTGATTCAAAGATGTTCAGAGCTGGAATGAAATCTTAGGCTGCTAAAAAATGGGTGATCTCCTGAAGGAAGTAGCCAGGATTTTCAGCATGTAACCAGTGGCCTGCATCAGGTACAGCTACAAACTGGGCAAGTGGGAAAAGTCTGGTCAGCACTTCAATGTCTGTCTCAGCTAAGTAAGAAGAGTTAGCCCCATAAATAAATAGGGTAGGGAGGTAGTTGGAGTCTTCAAGTGGGATTTCCTTGAGCACTTCCTCATACTTCTGACTGATTACGGGCAGATTGAATTTCCAGGTCAAATGCTTATCAGGATTCCTTCCTAACCCTTTGAGGAGGAACTGCCTGACTCCTACTTCAGGTACTCCTGTTTTAAGGAGTTCATCAACCTCATTACGCTGGCTCAAGGAAGGGAGGGGCACGCTGAGGAGCGCTTGGATGATTTCATTGTGGTGGGGCTTATACCGCTTAGGGGTCATATCCGCTATGATCAACTTTTCTAAGCGTTCTGGATAGGCATCCGCAAAAGTAAGGGCTGTTTTCCCACCCATGGAGTGGCCTAATAGGGAGGCTGTGGTAATACCCTGTTCATCCATATAGGCGAGGAGATCCTCAGCCATCAGAGAGTAAGTCCAGGCCTCAGCATGAGGAGATTTACCGTGGTTTCTCTGGTCCACTAAGTGTACAGTGTATGACTCGGCAAGCACTTTGGCATGGCTAAGCCAGTTATCCAGGGAACCAAATAGGCCATGTAAAATGATGAGGGCAGGGCCTGCTCCCACTACTTTACTATGGAGTGTTACTGTCTCAGCCATACTAAGAATATATAGAAGCTATTAATTTTCTGGACCCTCCATGGTTTCTGAATTCACAAAGATAAATGCCCTGCCAGGTACCTAGCATCAGCTGATGATTATTGATGGGAATACTGATAGAAGCGCCCATGAGACTGGATTTAACATGAGCGGGCATATCATCTGCTCCTTCCAGGGTATGCTTATAATAGGGCTGGTTTTCAGGCACCAAATTATTCATGATAGACTCAAAGTCTATTCTCACTGTAGGATCAGCATTTTCATTAATGGACAAGGCCGCAGAGGTATGTTGGATAAATAGATGAAAGATACCTGACTCTGGTAAAGGAGGTAGTTTCCTCAAAATGGTAGTTGTAATTAAATGAAATCCTCTGGAGTAAGGAGAAAGTCTAATATGAGTGTGGGTAACCAAGGGCTATCATTTTCTGCAATATACACTTCTTGCTTTTTTATGTTGTAATTAATTATAACAGTGTGATTTAATTCGCCTGAGTATTTTGTACGTTTAGACAGTTTGAATAACTGTTCAAGATTCTATTTAGACCACTGGTTCTAATTTCCTACGATAAGCAAAATGTTCTCTTAGCTTTGAATAACTAACAAAAGATAGATATGGCTACCAGTTCTAATGCATGGGCTGCTTATTTGCCTTCTTCCTCATGGATGAAGCCTTTCAAAGGGAAAGCTAACTGGAAGGAACTGCCCTTAGAGGGAAGAGTGGAGAGTATCATTCTCAGACTGACAGGGATAGGAAAAGAGGAGTATTCTGAGCAAGGAAGCTTTAAGCACGACTTTGGGATGGACTCTCTGGATTTTGTAGAGCTTGTTATGGCTTGCGAGAGAATTTTCTCCATTATTATCTCAGATGATGAGGCCAGCCAGCTACACACAGCTGAGGAGCTCGTAGACTTACTTCGGGTTAAAGGAGTTTGAAGATCAATTAAGGACTCTTTTTCCGATCAAAAAGTACTTGGCGCTAATAATCCGATACAACTCTAATGCCTAAGCCTCTCCTTGTAGAGGTAGGACATTCTCCCCTAAAAAAAGTAGTACATCCTCCTGCCTGGTCATTCCAAGAGCATCCTCTGACAACTTTTTTGATTCCGGTCTTTGGACCGGTTGGATTAACTCTACTAAGTAGATTAATGTCTGCTTTCCAGTCTAGTACCCACTCCCAAACATTCCCAGACATGTCATAAACACCAAGAGAATTCGAAACTTTCCTACCTACAGGATGGGTAGTCCCACCAGAGTTATCTAAGTACCAGGCAGCCTCATCAATATAGTTAGTACCTGAATAAGTATATGTATCCCTATTTTTACCTCCTGTGGCAACATATTCCCATTCCGCTTCTGTAGGTAACCGAAATTTCTTATCACTCAGTAAACTAAGCTTTTCGGTAAAGTCTTTCGCTTCATTCCAAGTAACATTTTCAACTGGGCAATTAGGACAGTTAATGTCTTGAAACTCACTTGGATTACGCTCTCCCATAACTGATAGGTACTGTTTTTGGGTAATTTCATAACGACTAATTGAAAATGGAGAGAGTTGGATTTGTGGGCCATTTTGACTTCCAATATTGAACGTTCCGCCAACTACTGGAACCATTTCAATATTGATATCACTATTAAGGGTTAGGGGTTTATCTTTCCTTTTACCATTTATATCTATA
>JBCCLI010000357.1:0-6975 GCA_039026975.1 Bacteroidota bacterium
ACCCCTGCATTAACATCTGGACGAGTAACATTTAGAGAAAGCCCACCGGCTGGCCCAGGTTCATTAGTAGGGAATACAAATCCTAATCTGGGATCTATTTGGTCAGGAAATCTAAGCTTACTGTAATCTAGCCCTGCTTGGATGATTCCGCCAGAAAGACCAAAACGTAAGGTGTGGTCATCATTTAGATCCACTTGATACGCATAGTTCACAGTGATATTTAGCTTGCTCAGGTTTCCTTCACCAGCTACATCATTGCTCACTAGCACACCTAGTCCTTGTGTAGTTCCTAAAAAGGAAATAGGTTGGTCATAGGCCGCTGCGAATTGTCTGTAGTATCCGGGAATTTTTACCCATTGGGCCCTGTAATTCATGGCTACCCTGGGTCCTATTCCTGAGCCAGTAAAGGCTGGGTTTAGCATCACCAAGTTTGAATAAAACTGAGAATACTGGGGGTCCTGAGCTTTGAGTGAGCTAGTAGAGGCTAAGCCAAGGATTATCAATAAGTATAAAATTCTAATCTTCATGAAAACCTAAATCAGGGATTATACCTTCTGTTCGGTAAAGGTAATTGGATTCTCATGAATAATCAGCTTGAAGAAGGAGGAAAATATTACACTTATTGGAAAGTATAATATTTAATAAATACGAGTTTGGGTGAGATGAGAATATAATTATGCCGCTTGTCTCATCTTGCCTTTTTACAAACTGAATTCAATAAGAATAATTCATTTACCTTCGATTCAGATAACGACTTTAATCCTCATATCATTATAAAAATAGATAGAAAGATTCGTCGAATATATGAGTTTACTCGTCTAGCGTGCATTCTGACAAGCAGAATGCCTGTCTATACACTGAAGCTTACTCGTATATTCACCTCACTAAAGGTGAACACTTCCATTCATTTTTCCAGACGGGTGCCGTATATGACAACTCAAACAATTACCGTGCCTTTTGGGGAAAGATTCAGAGTCAAAGAGTAAGAAACATACTTTCCACCTCTTGATGGCTAAAAAAAGAACAAGCACCTATGTTTAATCTTCGGAATATGCTACGTAAAACGTTAATACTGGTATGGCTCTTTGCCACTGTACTATGTACAACCGCTCAAGACACTAACCCTAATGGAGATCTGTGGGATTTAAGAAGATGCCTTGAGTATGCCCTGGAAACCAATCTTACCCTTAAACAGGCATTATTAGACAGACAGGTAAGTAAAGTGAACCTGAATGAGTCTTTAGAAAACAGGTATCCAAGTTTAAGTGCAGGTTCTAATGCCCGTAGATTCTTTGGTAGAAATGTAAATCCTTTTACTAATGAATTCGTGGAGACAGCTGTTAACTCTTTGGATATGTCTGCTAATTCATCTGTGCCTATCTTTAGAGGGCTAAGAACGGCCAACACCATAAAAAGAAATAGGCTTACGTTGGATGCCAGCGAAATGGATATTGAAGATGCCAGAAACACTGTAGCCTTAGACGTTACGGCTGCCTACCTATCTATTCTTCTGAATCAGGAACTACTGGAAAGTGCAGAACTACAGGTATCCAATACACGAGAACAACGCGAAAGGACTAATAAACTAGTAGAAGCAGGTCAGCTGGCACGGAATAGCTTATTTGAGCTAGATGCACAAATAGCCACAGAAGAGCTAAATGTAGTTAATGCCCGTAACCAGGTGGAACTTGCCTATTTACAGCTAATGCAGGTGATGAATCTGGATCCAGGACAGCCCTTCGGAATTATATTTCCTGAAATGGGTGATCCTGATGCTATGCATCCTGCTAATCCTGATGAAATATATCAGTATGCAGAGAGTAATCAGCCCAATATTAAGGCTGCGAACCTAAGAATACTTAGTGCAGAAAAAGATGTAGCTGTATCTAGGGGGATTTGGATGCCTACTCTTAATTTATTTGGGAATATCTCCACAGGGTATGCAGATGGGCGTTCAAGGTTAGCTAGTTCTACCCTTGTAATTGATGAGCAGGAGTTAATTGTAGATGGAACGCCTGTAATTGTAGGCTTTCCTGATGTGGAGAATACCTTTGAAGATATACCCTTAGGGGATCAGCTAAATGATAATGTGAATTACGGGTTTGGTCTTAGCCTGAATATCCCGATTTATAGCAATGGATTTGCCAGAGCTTCCGTCCAGCGCTCTCAAATCAGTATGCAAAGGGCTCGCAATAATATGGACATCCAGCGCCAACAGCTCAGACAGACCATAGAGCGTGCGCACCTGGATGCAGTATCAGCCTTTGCTGCCTATAATCAGGGAATCAAGCAGTTAGACCAACTCCAACTGGCTTTGGATAATACTAAAAAGCAGTATGAAGTAGGGACAGCAAACGCTACAGACTTTTTAGTGGCAAGTAATAATCTTATCCGCGCACAAAATGATGTGATAAGATTTAAATATGACTATATATTTAAGTCAAAAATTCTAGACTTCTATCAGGACAAGCCGATAGGATTTTAATAGCAGAAGAAAATAATTGTGATTTTTTGAGTAGCAACCTTTTATAAAACGTAATGGCTAAATCTAAAAAGAAGAGTAACCGCAGGCTTTATTACGCCTTGGGAGCATTAGTTCTGGTAGTAGGAGCACTAGCCGTAGCTAAAAGCCAGGGACTCATTGGGGATTCTAACCTGGAAGAAGTAGAAATAGCAGCAAGTGAAACCAGAAATATTTATGCTAAAGTTACAGAGTCAGGGGTCATAGAGCCTGCCATCAATGTACCTGTAGCTCCAGACGTTTCCGGTGAGGTGGTAAGTCTGTTTGTGAAAGAGGGGATGAGTGTCACAAAGGGAGACCTTCTACTGACCATTAGACCGGATGACTACCAAGCCGTGGTAGAGCAGGCGGCCGCTACCTTGAATCAGGTGAAAGCTTCCCAGATGCAGGCAAAAGCAAGTATGAGCCAGGCTGAAGCTAACCTTCTACAGGATTCCATTAATTACGAACGGAATAAGCAGCTGTTTGCTGAGAAGGTCATTTCTCAAAATGACTATGAAACAGCTCGCCTTCAGTATAATATATCCAAGTCGCAACTCCGTTCTGCACAGCACTCTGTACAGGCAGCGTATTTCCAAGTTAAGAATGCCAATGCTTCTCTCAAGCAGGCTCGTCAAAATCTGGATAGAACAAATATCTACGCTTCCATGGATGGAACCATTACAGAGTTAAATGTAGAGATAGGCCAGCGAGTAGTGGGAACCAGCCAAATGGCGGGTACAGAGATCCTGAAAATAGCTGACTTATCTAATATGGAAGTAGTGGTGGAAGTCAATGAGAATGACATAGTGAACGTTCGACTTGGAGATTCCTCCCGGGTAGAAGTGGATGCTTTCCCGGATGAGACCTTCTATGGAAGAGTGACAGAAATAGCCTACTCAGCTGCTCAAGATTATCATGGTACCTCTGATCAGGTCACTAACTTTGAAGTGAAAGTTCAGATTTCTCCTGACTCTTATAATAAGAATACAGGGATGAAAGATATTCCTGTTACTACAGAAAGCCCCTTCCGACCAGGAATGACAGCCCTGATAGACATTTTTACGAAAGAAGCTAAAGGTATAGTAGCAGTACCCATCAAGGCCGTTACTCTTTCTAAGACCCTGAAAAAAGATAGTACTGGGGTAGACCAGACCGGCCAGGAAATTGTATTTATACTAGATGGAAATAAAGTAAAAGAAATCCCTGTGGATATAGGGATTAGTGATGATGAGTTTATAGAAATTAAAGATGGCATACCTGCCGATGCTAAGGTAGTTACTGGGCCATATACCGTACTTACCAAAAAATTAGAAGATGGATCAGAAGTGAAGATTAAGGAGGAGAAGGATAAAGATGGAGCTAAAAAGTCCTGATAAAATCCACTCGATTAGTTGAAACTTCTGCCTGTCAGAAATCGCAGAGAAATTTTGATATAAAAGTAGCGGGCGCATTGTATTTATTAATTAAAAATAAGTACATTTGCAGCCCGTTCATTGGATTACGGTATTGACCTGTAGTATAATTGGCAGTACAGCGGATTTTGGTTCCGTTAGTCGGGGTTCGAGTCCCTGCAGGTCAACTAAGTATGGCATCGCAGATTAAAATATTTTCAGGGACCGCATCCAGGTACTTAGCAGAAAAGATTTGTGATTTCTTTGGTTCTCCCCTTGGGAAGGTAAATGTGGAAAGGTTTAAAGACGGGGAGATGCAGATAACATATGAGGAGTCCATCAGGGGCTCCGATATTTTTATAGTTCAGTCTACTTTCACCCCGGCAGAAAACATGATGGAGTTGTTACTCCTGATAGATACTGCCAGACGTGCATCTGCAAACCAAATCATTGTGGTTACCCCCTATTTCGGGTACGCAAGACAGGACAGGAAATTCAAATCTAGAGTATCCCTAGGGTCGAAGTTGATGGCAAACCTGCTGACAGCAGCAGGAGCAGACAGGATACTCACCATGGACCTGCATGCTGGGCAGATACAAGGATTCTTTGATATCCCATTTGATCATCTGTTCGCGTCTGTAGTGTTTCTCCCGTACTTGAGGAGCCTGGAACTTGAGAATCTTTGTATAGCTTCTCCAGATGTAGGAGGCTCAGAAAGGGCTAGGGCTTACGCAAAAAGATTGGAGAATGCATCACTGGCCATTATAGATAAGCATAGAGATAAGCCTAATGAGGTAGCTTCTATGACAGTGATCGGAAATGTAGAAGGAAAGAATGTGGTACTGGTAGATGACCTGATAGATACAGCAGGCACTCTATGTAAAGCGGGAGAGGTGATTATGGAACAGGGAGCACTCTCTGTACGCGCCGTAGCTACGCATCCCATTTTATCGGGACCTGCTTATGACAGAATAGCTTCCTCCAGGTTGAGTGAAGTCGTAGTAAGTGATACTATACCGTTGCAAAAAGAACTGGATAATCTGAAGGTCATTAGCATAGCACCTATTTTTGCGAAGGCTTTTAGAAAAATTCATAATTACGAGTCCATAAGCTCATTGTTCGTTTGATAAATAAACACGATGAAAACTACTGATTTAACTGTTTTTCCTCGTACTGAAATAGGAAAAAGACATACTAAGTCTCTCAGAAAAGAGGGGAAAGTTCCCGCTGTGATTTATCACAACAGTGAGGCTGAGCACATTACGGTGGATGCTAAGGAAGTCCGTCCTGCGGTATACACACCTGAAACATTTATTGTAAAGCTAAATTTGGATGGGAAAGTCATGGATACAGTTATTCGTGGCATTGACTTCCACCCTGTAACAGAAAAGATAGAGCATATTGAATTTCTTCAGGTTTCTGATGATAAGCCTGTAGTAGTTACGCTTCCGTTAGAATTGACAGGTTCACCTAAAGGAGTAACTGTAGGAGGAAAGTTGCTCATCAAGCAGAGAAAGATCAAAGTGAAGGGAATCCCTTCTAAGCTACCTGCTAGAATTTCACTGGACGTATCTGACTTGGAGCTAGGTGGAACTGTGAAGGTTTCTGCTATAGAAGGGGGAGACTTCCTGATCATGACCTCTCCTTCTGCCGCTGTGGCTAGTGTAGAAATACCACGTTCTCTACGTTCAGCTACTGCTAAGGCTGGTGGTGAGATAGAAGAAGAAGAAGAATAAACATACTAGTGTGAGAATATACGGCCAACTCTAGTAGTTGGCCTTTTTTATGTAATGAAATACCTAATAGCCGGACTGGGGAATATTGGAGAACAGTATAGAGATACTCGCCATAACATAGGGTTTATGGTGATAGAAAAGATATTGGCTGACAAAGAGGCTAAAGTAGAGCTGGTTCGGCATGCCTATAAGGTAACAGTTAAGCATAAGGGACGTCAGCTGGTCCTTATCATGCCTACCACCTATATGAACCTGAGTGGAAAGTCTGTACGCCACCATATGAAGGAAGAAAAGCTAACCCCTGATAAGCTGCTCATCATCACAGATGATTTAGCTCTGCCTTTCGGGAGAATAAAGCTCCGTCCTAAGGGTTCTTCAGGGGGACATAACGGCCTTAAAGACATAGAAGAAAAGCTCAATACCAGAGAGTACCCCCGCCTACGTATAGGCATAGATGATAATTTCTCCAAGGGGAGGCAGGTAGACTACGTCCTTTCTCCCTTCACGGAAGATGAGATGGCAGGGATAGAGGAAGTGTTAGACCGGTCTGTACAGGCAGTTTATGATTTTACTACTATAGGCATAGATAAAGCCATGAATGAGGTAAATAAGAAATGAGATCAATACAGCTCTGGGTTTAAACCCAGAGCTGTATTGATATTGTAGTGGCGAAAAATTTTTCACTCCAGCTTCTGTATAGTCAGAAGGGAATCCTATTTGTAGAGGATGGTGCCAGTACAAGGGGGGTACCCTACGGTAAAGACGATCCATTCCCTATCCTAACCCACTTTTAAAAAAGTCCATGAGGCTGATACCTCCGTAGAAAAAAGTATGAAACCATTAGGAAGCCCGGTAGGGGCGGCATCTAGGTTCCGCCTCTTCGAGGCTTGATTACCATATTCGTAGGTCTACGGATGTTCCGCTCCTACGGAGCTACTAGCTATTCTGTAAAGGTAGATTTTAGGAAAGACTATGTAGAGCCGCGATGCATCTCGGCTCTACAGCGCTATCTCATGTTTCCGGCTCTGTAGGAGCCCAAACACATTAGCCCGTCAGGGCAGCATACAGCATGGCTCTGTAGGAGCCAAACCCTGGATCGTATTTTAGTTTATCATGTATAGCATTTTGGGAATAGCAGGCAGAAGATTTTCCGCCTCTACCTTCCTATCCTGCAGCAGCTATCCTTTGATAGGCCCAGGAATCGAAACGGTCGCTACCTATTTATTTATGAGCCCACCATTTTAATGGTGGCTGACAAAGGGATGGTTATTTTCAGGAGGTGCATGAACCCGCCCCGCCCAAGGGCGAATGCTTCGACAGAGAATAAACGTTAGCTGATTTGGCA
>JBCCLI010000358.1:0-6945 GCA_039026975.1 Bacteroidota bacterium
AAGATATTCAGGAAGCTGACAACCAGCTTCTCAAACCCTTATTTGAAATCTGGCAGGTTCTCAAGAAAAATGTGAATAATTCTGCTTCAGATGGTCCTCATTCTATTGAATCCTTCTTCGGTATTTTAGATGAGAATGATGCTGCCGAAATGGAAGACATCATACAAAAAGAATTTCAGAATATTGAGGGCGACTGGTAATGGGTGAAGTTGTACTTGATACAAATGCTATTATTCACTTCTTCAAGGGTGATAGAAGTATACAAGAGCTCTTGAAATCCTTCTCCACTTGGTATTTACCTACAACAGTCGTTGGAGAATTACTATTTGGAGCATATAATTCTACCCATGTAGAGAAGAATCTTGCAACTTATCGAAGCTTTTTCGATCAAGTAATCATTCTGTCTCCCAATGATGAAATAGTAGTTTCATATGCTCAAATCAGATTAGAGTTAAAGAGAATAGGTAAGCCAATTCCAGAAAATGATATTTGGATTGCTGCCACAGCAAAAGCAAAAGGCCTTCCCCTAGCGACCCTTGATAAACATTTTTCTTCTATCAAGAACCTGGAACTAAGTAAGTAGCTCTGCCTAAGTATAAGTATATGAATCCCATATCATTTTTTGAAGAAAACGAAATCCAGTATTTCGACGGTAAAGATTCCCACATCGCTTACCGGAAGTTTGGAACGGGTCCACCCATTCTTTTTATTCATGGCTTTCCAGTATACGGATATACTTGGCGGTTTTTATTGCCCAGGCTATCAGCTACCCATAGCTGCTATGTAGTTGACTTAGTAGGATTAGGATACAGTAAATGGAATAAGGCTACTGATTTCCATTTTACTGCACAGGCTAGGAGGTTAATTGACTTTGTAACTTCTCTAGGGATTCAAAACTGTTCCATCATAGCCCATAACACAGGGGCTACCACGGCCAGGCTAGTAGCCCTATCTGAGAAACTTAGGGTACAGAATCTAGTCCTAATTAATACGGAAGTGCCCGGACATAGACCTCCCTGGATTCCCCTTTACCAGCAGGTAGGGAAATTACCTCTATCACCGTATGTCTTCGGTACTTTTTTAAAGAATGATGTATTTGTAAGATCCAGCATGGGGTTCAAAGAGTTCTATTCTAATAAAGAATTACTGAAGAATAAGACTTATTTGAATCCTTACTTGAAATTAGTTACTCAAAGTACACATCATATTCAGGGTGCCTTAGCCTATCTGATAGGGTGTAACTTCAAGTATATGGACAGCCTGAAAGATAGACATAAAGAGATAGCTGCTAAGGTCAGTCTTATATGGGGAGAAGATGACCGAACCTTTCCTGTTTCATATGGAGAAGAACTGGCTACCCAGTTTACCCATTGCTCATTTTATCGAATAGCGAAGGCTAGCTTAATGCCCCATGAAGAAAAACCAGAAGAGGTACTGGAGATCTTGATTTCTGAATTAGGCTAGTTCCTTACCTTATCAAGGAGTAGTAACCTTCTTTTTAATTTTAGGTGTATTTAGATAAATTCTCCGAATATGAGCATAAGAGAACTACTACTTAAAGGCATTCAAGAAGCTGATGATAAGCTTCTTAAACGACTTTATGAAATTTGGCAGGCGCTCGCTACTCTTCCACCAATGCTAACGATCAAAATCCGTTAGCGTCTTTTTTTGGCATATTAGATGAAAAGGATGCAAATGAACTAGAAATAATCACCCAAAAAGAGTTCCAGAATATTGAGGGAGATTGGTAATGAGGGAAGTAGTACTTGACACAAGTATTGTCATCCGAATTTTAAAAGGAGATGAACATATCCGAGATTTATTAAAGTCTTATGTAACAGGGTATTTACCTATTACAGTGGTTGGAAAATTACTACTTGGGCCCTACAACTCTAACTAGATAGAGAAGAACCTAACCAATTAAAAATATTTTTTTGAACGAGTACGTGTTATACCAATTGACGCTGAAATAGCCGAGGCCTATGCCAAATCCGACTGGAATTAAAATGAATAGGGTGGCCTATTCCTAAGAATGATATTTGGATAGCTACTACAGCAAAAGCAATAAGTCTTCCCCTAGCAACTCTTGATAAGCACTTTTCCTATGTAGAGAATCTCCAATTATTAGTATGATTAACTTGGGTTCTGGATTATTCTCACTGATAATCAAATATTTAGAGATTGGGTTAATTTATCTGAAATGATAAGTATCTCGTGGGATGGCCGTCACGCCACCGATCGTGGGCGGCTTGTAGAGTTGTATTGGCGGGACAAAGCGTGTTGGGGCGAATGCCAAAATGGAGTCCTGCGGAAGGCAATGTAACACTGGAGTTAAGCATAGACTTAACCAAAATTGACGTTATGATTAAGTAATCATCCCTTTTCCTTACTCACGGTAATGACTTCCGCTCATTAGTACAAGTTCCACAGCTTTTATATTTATTCACTTCTTCATCGTATATTCCGCCGCTGACTATCATTCTCTCACGGAAACCCTGACCCATGAATTGTAGGATATCTGTAATACTGTTCTTCGGAGGACTTTTTTGTGTTGCACTTTCTGCTCAACAACCTAAAAGAGCTTATCACGTCCCTGAGTTTGCCCATACGTGGCATTTGCCCAGTCTGCACCCTGACCATATTATGCTAAACCTGACGGAAGATCCCTCCACTTCTATGAGCGTTACTTGGCGGACAAATGTAGAAGTGCTAAAAGGATACGCAGAGATTGCACTGGCTACGGCTGCACCCAAGTTTTGGCGAAATGCCACTACGCTAAAGGCCCACACCCAGAGTATGAATGCCATGTCAGTGAGAGGGGCTCAAACCATCAGCAATTATCACTCTGTTACCTTCACGCAACTACTACCTGATACCCTCTATGCATATCGGGTAGGAGATGGAAGGATTTGGAGTGAGTGGATCCAATTCAGAACAGCGCCACAGGAAGAGAAACCTTTCTCCTTTCTGTATGTAGGAGATGCCCAGAATTACGTATTGGAACTATGGTCTCGCCTTATTAGAGAAGGCTACCGAAAGGCACCAGATGCTAGCTTTATCATTCATGCAGGAGATCTTATCAATAACGCTCACTATGAGCGCCAGTGGCATGAATGGTTCCAGGCAGGTGGCTTTATTCACAGTATGCTTCCTTCTATGCCTACCCCTGGAAACCACGAGTATGCACCTTACACAGCAGAAAGCCAGCGGGTTCTCTCCATTCAATGGCCCTATCAGTTTACCCTACCCGATAATGGGCCTGAAGAGCTCGCAGAAACTACCTACTTCGTGGATTACCAGAATACCAGATTGGTCAGCCTCAACACAAATGTGATGAAAGAAGAACAGGTCAGCTGGCTGGATTCTGTTCTCACTGCTAACACAAAAAAATGGACGATAGTAACCTTCCATCATCCCCTCTTTTCTGGCTCATCAGGAAGGAATAATCAGGAACTTAGGGACCTTTGGAAGCCCATATTTGATAAGCATAAGGTAGACCTAATCCTGCAAGGGCATGATCATACCTACGCACGTGGAAGGGCTGTAAAACCAGAACTAAACCTTACTGCGGGAATGAACAAGAGGGACTACAGCGGAACTGTATACGTAGTCTCTGTGAGTGGAGGTAAAATGTATGATCTTATGCCTAATGGCTGGGAAGACTTTGAGGAAGCTGAAAGAGATAGAGGAGCGGAAAATACACAGCTGTTTCAAGTCATAAGTATTGATGGAGATAAACTGTCCTTCGAAGCCTACACTGCCACCGGACAGTTATATGATGCTTTTGATTTAGTAAAGTCCGGAGAGAATACTCCTAATCAATTTATAGAAAGAAAACAGGAAGCCATTTCAGCCAGGAGATTCTCCAATACTATTCCTTACCAGGATCAACTGCCTGATGGCGTAGAGGCTGAACTTATGCATTTATATGATGGCTACCAGATAGATGGGGTAACCTATCAAGATGAGCCTGAACTCAGGGGATATAAAGTATTTATGTCTAAAGAAGGAAAATTCATTAAGCTTACCCTTGATGAAAAAGGCAATATTATAGAGAATTAAGGTCATTCTTTACTAAAGAGAAATTCTTTAAGCTGAACGAGAGAATAGCCTGAGCCTAAGCATCCTTTACTAGGGGAACTACCTCCTCCCCTATTAGCTGAATTGCCTCCTTGAATTGCTCGTGGGTAAGGCCGGCACTGTCCATCATGAAGGAGAATCGGGTAATGCCTCCAAGGGCTTCACTATGTCGGATGAGCTTTTCTGCCACCTCTTCCGGACTACCAATCACTAAGGCGCCCTGAGGACCTGCCTGAGCTTCAAATCTCTGACGCGTAACAGGCGGCCACCCCCTTTCCTTCCCTACCCGATTGAAGGTCTTCTCGTAGCCAGGGAAATAGGTGTCTTTCGTTTGTTGGGTGTTTCTCCCTACAAAGCCGAGAGAATGTAATCCCACTTCCAGCTTGGAAGCATCATGCCCAGCCTGATCTACCCCGCGCCAGTAGAGATCTACCAATTGTTTAAACCTATGAGTTTCTCCTCCTATGACAGCTACCATGAGGGGTAATCCGAGTAAACCCGCTCGCATGAAAGACTGGGGGGTTCCCCCCACCCCTATCCATATGGGAAGCTTCTCCTGGTACGGCCTTGGATACACAGGAAGATTCTTGATCTCAGGCCTAAACTTCCCATCCCAATTCACAAATTCTTTCGCTCTTATTTTTAGAAGGAGCCTAAGCTTTTCCTCAAACAGCTGATCATACTCATCCAGATCCAGTCCAAATAGGGGAAATGATTCTATAAAGGAACCACGCCCCACTACCATTTCTGCCCGCCCTTTAGTGATCAGATCCAGGGTAGCAAAGTTCTGGAATATTCTCACAGGATCTCCAGCACTAATCACCGTAACAGCAGAACGCAAAATGATATTCTCAGTTCTCCTAGCTGCTGCTGCTAAAATCATCGTAGGTGCAGAGTCCAGAAACTCTTTACGGTAGTGCTCACCCATCCCAAAATGATGTAATCCTACCTTATCTGCTAACTCTATTCTTTCCAGGAGTTCATGCATGGCTTTCGCCCTTGCCTCTGGACTATCTGCTACTTCTAAAGAGGGTACTGCTGCGAAGCTATCTATTCCGATTTGCATATAGGATTAATATTGAATTTTGAATGATGGTGCTGAGTTCTTAATGAGATCTGTGGAGCACTGGGCATTATCTCTCGCTAAGGTAGACCATTCTAAAGATTATTTTAATCACCTAGATTAACTTACCCCATGTTTGAAACCCTAATCTCTACAGATAATGTAGGCTTGCAGAACCAAATCTGCACTAATTTTCTTCATAATAGCTTACTATTCTTCATAAAATTTACTTATCAGAACCTACAATCCTTTATTTTCATCTAACCACTATCTGTTCCAAGCATGGTCTTATGAAAACACTATTTGCTCTTTTGGCTTCAACAGCTTTCCTTTTTTTCTCCTGCAATCCACCACATGAAACGTCTTTAGCAGTTGACTATTCTCAAGAAGTCTTCATAAGTGGAGAAGAGGGATATGCCTGCTATAGAATTCCAGCCATCATTTCTCTAGAAGAAGGAAAACTAATCGCCTTTGCGGAAGGGAGAAAAGGAGGATGCTCAGATACGGGAGATATAGACTTGGTCATGAAAACATCTGAGGATGGTGGTCAGACCTGGAGTCCACTCCAACTTATTTGGGACAGCGGGGAAAATACCAGCGGAAACCCGGCTCCCATTCTGGACAAAAGTACTGGAGACATTCACCTCCTGTGTACCTGGAACCTGGGGACTGATAAAGAGTCTGAAATCATTGACCAGACTAGTGAGGATGGACGGCATGTGTTTGTGATACGTTCTACAGATCAGGGTAAGAGTTGGGAAGAGCCGAGAGAGATCACATCAGCTGTTAAGGACACCTCCTGGACATGGTATGCTACCGGACCGGGATCTGGCATGCAGATTCAGGCTGGAGAAAATGCAGGTAGATTGGTATTGGGCTGTGATCATATTGAAGCAGAGAGTAAGAAATATTATTCTCATCTTATTTACTCGGATGATCATGGAGAGAATTGGCAATTAGGGGGCACTACTCCTTATGATCAGGTAAACGAGTGTGAGGTGGCAGAGTTGTCAGATGGGAGGCTCATGCTCAACATGCGTAACTACGACCGCAGCCAGAAACTCAGACAAATCGCTTATAGTGAAGATGGAGGCTTAAGCTGGACCCATCAGCAGCACGATTCTACCCTCATAGAACCTATTTGTCAGGCTAGTCTTGAGAGCTATTTTTCTGGAGAACAACGTATGCTATTCTTCACTAATCCGGCAGATACGGCTTCGCGAGTGAACATGACCCTCAGAATGAGTCCTGATGATGGGACTTCATGGCCTATTTCTCTGGTTCTACATGCTGGACCGGCGGCCTACTCAGACTTGGTCATCGAAGACGGGATAATGGGTTGTCTGTTTGAAGCTGGAAAAGAGAGTCCTTATGAGAGAATAACGTATACCAGCTTTAGCGTTAAATAAATCTTGGCGGCTTTACGTATAAAACTTCACGCCAAGCTGCCAAGTTTTCATACAGGTTATTTCAAAAAATCATACCCCTACAACCTCGGAATCTCCATAAAGAATTTAGTACCCTCCCCCTCAGCACTTTCTATGTTCCACTTTCCTTTAATATTCTCAAGGCGGGAGGTAATATTACGAATTCCGTAGCCATTATAAGTTTCATTTATATCAAAGCCTTTCCCATCATCACTGACGGTTATGAGGATGATTTCCTCATCTTCAGAAATACTAATCCAGCCATTTTCAGCCTCCGCATGTTTCAGGATATTATTAATAATTTCGAGAATGATGTTGTAGATATGATAGCTTAAACTACCAAAATTGAATCCCGGCTGGGTATTAACTACCAAA
>JBCCLI010000359.1:0-6917 GCA_039026975.1 Bacteroidota bacterium
AAGTGATTTAAAAGTATTTTTTGAAGGTAACGGTGCCTCCTCTCTTAGAGACTGGCAGTGGAGTTTCGGAGATGGAACTTCTGATAGAGGGAGATTTATAGACCATATCTACCAGCAGCCAGGTGTATATGAAGTGAAGGTAACCGCTACAGGAGAATTTGGCTGTGAGGCTTCCTTCCTGGATTCTGTGAAAATCCCTATCCAAAAAAAGAGAGAATGCTTTGCTGAGTTCGAGTATGAGCAGCTGGATGATAGTACCTATAAGTTTATGGGCCCTCCTCCGGGACCCAATCCAGAATTTCAGCTGAGTTATGACTGGATTATAGATGGGCAACCTGTAGACATTGAGGGGCCAGTATTTAGGTACAGCTTTAAAGAAGAAGGTCTTCATGAAGTATGCCTGACGGTCTATAATAATGCAGGGTGTCAGGCTACCCAATGTGAAATAGTCGTAGCTGCCGGAGAAAATACGGAAGGCTGTGTGGCTGACTTTGGGTATGATCTGGCAAATCCAGATGATGCGTATACCTATCAGTTTGTAAACAGCTCTCAGGGTGCTTACAGCATAGTAAGGTGGTTCTTTAATGACGGAATCACCATAGAAGAGGATTCTCCAGCGTTCCAGTTCCCGGGAGATGGGGTATTCCATGTAGGCCTGTTAGTGAGAAATGAAGACTGGTCATGCTGGGATTCTACTGTGAAAGAAATTGTGGTAGGGAATGGCTTTCAAGACTGTCAGGTGGAGGTAGGCTTTTTTGCAGATGAAAATGACAGATTTAAGATTCATCTGGAGGCATTCTCTGATAGACCTTATCGTCGTTTTGAATGGGTATTTCCTGATGGAACTGTTCAGGAAGGGAGAAAGCTTCTCAGGCGTTTTCCTGAGCCGGGAACTTATGAGGTTTGTTTAAGGGCATATTCTGAAGATGGATGTGAAGCCAAGCAGTGTGTGGCTGTCATCATAGAGAGAAGTAACTTTGAGGCGGAATGTGATGCAGCATTTATTTATGAAAACCTGGATACCTTTACCTATAAATTCTTTAACCAGTCCAGGTTCGGTAATCCAGGAAGTGGGAAGAACTTCCGCTGGGACTTTGGGGATGGAACCTTCTCCGAAGAAAGAAGCCCTAAGCATAAATTTGAGAAGCCGGGTGGATACCTCGTATGTCTTGGGATTTGGGACAGCCTGGGCTGCCAAAGTAGTACCTGCGAATTCATCATTTCAGCAGGAGAAATGGGAGAATGCGTAGCCAACTATGATTATTCCGCTAATTTTGATGATTCATTGACCATAGCCTTTGAGAATTTATCTACGGGTAACTTCACTAATGTAGAATGGTACTTTGGGGACGGAGAAATGACCACAGAAGATAATCCTATCTATACCTACCCGAGGCCTGGGAAGTATTTTGGAGGATTGCTTATTTACAATGATGATTGGACATGCTGGGATTCCATGGCTACTACCATGACCATAGGAGAACCCCCCATTGATGATTGTAAGACATGGTTTGAGATAGTTCCTAATCCTACCAATGACCTAAGGGTAAGACTGATCGGTAAGGCAAATAGTCAGATAGAAAAGTGGGAATGGGAATTTAGCGATGGTACCAGGGTGTTAGGGCGCGAAATCCCACATAGGTTTAAGGCGGCTGGAGAATACAAAGTATGCCTGACTACTACAGATGAAAGAGGCTGTATAGCCGCCTACTGTGAGGAGGTAAAAGTACCCTTCTTCGACCGGCCAGAATGTGTGGCAAGATTTAATCCAGTGCGGGTAGGTAGCGGGGTGTTTTACTTTGACAATGAGTCCAGAGGAGGTACGCCAGCAGATCCCCCTTCATTTTTCTGGGACTTTGGAGATGGAGAAGCTAGTTTAGAAAAAAATCCCCTCCATGACTATCCTAATAATGGTACCTATCTGGTAACCTTAGCTATGGAAACAGCAGATGGATGTGTAGATACAGCTGAGTCCGTTATCCGGATTAAGGATCGTCAGGAAGAGCAGAGATGTCAGGCCAAGTTCCACTACTTTGGAGATGATGAAGCTGACGGAAAGCTGATTAACTTTATCAGTGATGTGGCGGCTAAAACAGATTCCATTACTTACGCATGGGACTTTGGAGATGGTAACGTCGCTTATGCACCTAATCCTAGCCATGTCTTTTCCTTACCAGGAAGGTATAGAACCTGCTTAGAGATTACCACGGCGGAGGGCTGTGTGAGTACGTTCTGTGAGCCTGTCTTCATTGAAGACATAGAGAAACCCGAGACCCACAGCGTAAGCGGAAAAATTTATGTAGGAGATGAGTATCCAGATGAAGTGACGGTCTACCTGGTTACCTTGGATATCTACACTCAGTTCTTATACGCGGTAGATTCCGTTACGCTTTCAGTTAGTGGTACAGATTCTGCCTTCTACCAGTTTGATGAAGTGCCCACGGGTTTCTACCTGACCAAGGCTGCGTTAGCGGAATCTTCCCAATACTTCGATAGGTATATTCCTACTTATTATGGGGAAAAGATCTTCTGGGCCAGAGCTAATTTCATTCCGCTCTTTACAGATAGGGAAGAAATAGACATCCAACTCATAGAAGCAGAGAATCCTGGGGGTCCTGGGTTTATCGCCGGTAATATCTTTGAAGGAGCTGGTAAAAAT
Organism: Bacteroidota bacterium; assembly: GCA_039026975.1. GTDB lineage: Bacteria > Bacteroidota > Bacteroidia > J057 > J057 > JBCBKZ01. Next base: position 2,660 of record JBCCLI010000359.1, read on the forward strand.
GATCCGGGAGCAGGTGGTGTTCAACTCATGCTATTAGATGAGGAAGGAAATCCCTTGGCCTACACCTTCTCAGATGAGAATGGCTACTTTGAGTTTGATAATATCCCCTTTGGTAACTATACCGTCTATGGAGAGTCTATTAATAAAGAGGCTGATCCTGTCCCAGCAGCTGTAGATGAGGATAATCCTGAAGACATAGATGTAGGCCTGGAAATACAGGAATCATTGATTACCGGTATACGTGAAGATATAGACCAGTACCTGACCTCCATAGGGGAAGTATATCCTAACCCAGTAAGTGGGCAGGCACGCCTGGAAATAGAACTTCGTAACACAGAAGAGGTAGGTATCTTTGTGTATGATATACGTGGGAAGCTGATGGCTAAAAGAGTGGAGACATTGAGCAGAGGAGTTCGTAACATACAGATTGACGGAGAATCATTAACTGCCGGTGTGTACCAGCTAACCCTGAGAATAGGTAAAGCCAATGTCAGCAGGAAGTTTGTGAAGTATTAGAAAAAAGTAATAGCTCCGGGTTTATCCTCGGAGCTATTATTTTCACCATTTTTCTTTAGACTAATTTGGGTTTAGTCTGAAATGACTAAAAATATAGCTAAATCAAAATGTTCACTTTAGTTAGCATCTTTTTACTCCAATGCTTGTGACTAACTCAATTAAACCAAAAAACTGAGACTATAACCATTAGAATGAAAATTTGAAGTAGATAAAAAATGTTTAATGTTTTTGAGAACATTGATCGGATCCAGGTGTTTCTCCCAGATGAATTATGGTAATGAGCTAGCGAAAAGTCAATTTCATCGATTCTTAAACTCCTAACTTCATCATATTTTGCTCTAAATAACCTCTCTTGCCATAGGAAGTACCCATCTAAGGTCCAGAACATGAAAACTGGGATAAATGCAATTAAAATAAGGTCTATTTTCAAATCTGAGGCAGCCGCTAGGGCAAGAAAGGCGGAAAGAATTGTAACGGTCCATCCCTTAAGTTGAAAGGAATACTGACTCATTCTTACAATTGATGATTGTAAGTAATCCAAATGCTTATGTTTATCAGACATTTATTCGTAAAGTAATGGATTTTGTTTAGCTGAGAATTTTCCTTAGTTCCTCAACCATTTTAATTCTGATAATTTTATGGTAGTGTCTTAAATGTTCATTTGAATAGTACTCAAGCCACTTTTCAATACCGTTTACCTGCCAATCATCATTTGCTTTCGAAATATTTGTAATAAATAACTGTAATTTTGTTGAAGAAAGGGAGGGAGTAAGGCCCAATAATTTTACTATTGGAGCAAACTGAGGTACTGATGCTAGTTCCCCATGCAAATAAGGATTGATTCCATAATTGGAGCATAACTTTGCGATCACAAATAGTTGTCGTATTATAGAAAAATCCCATTCATTATAAAGAAGCTGTTTGTTACCATCTTTCTCGGATGGTTCTTGATAGTCAGTTAAATTTCTATCAACTGCAAGAGTAAATTGTGTTAAATCATTTGTTCCGATTCCGATAATTGAAGGTAAATATCCAAAGTCTAGCTTAAAATTCTCAATCCAGTAATTGAAATTGATGACTGAGGATGGTTGTTCGACTTTCCATCCAAAGTTAATGTTAAAATGACCTTTATTATCTTTTGATTTTATTTCAAGGCCCGATTCCATTAGTAGACTGTAGGCTTTCTTAATTTGGATATAGGAGGATACTAACGGAATCAAGACTCCTAGCCTAGAGTTATATTTTTCTGGATCAGACTTAATTATCTGGACTATGCAATTTATCATTAACCTGAAAAAAGGCCAGTCTTCTTGGAAAGATCTTCGTACTCCTCTAAATCCCATATGATCGTAAGGGGTTTCTTCCAAATCAATTGATCGAATGACGACCTCGTCTTCTGGGAATTTATTGAGACAATACAATAGAAGAGTTTCAAGTTTGTAGCTCATTTTTTTACTAAGATTTTTGTCTTTAGCAATCTTAGTAATTGCAGTTATCTCATTAGACTTATTAATGATATCAAAGACTAAAGAACCATCTTCATATCTCTCAAACAGTAACTCACCCAAGCACCTTACGGCAACAAATTCACTTCTAATAATACCTATTCCATTTGCATTAAATCTACTTGCTAGTTCAGCACCTTCAATAGACCCGATATTTGCTAAATACTTTAATCCAATATCAGTGTGAATATTTTTAGAGCTGTGATTGGATTCATGATTCCAATGATATTTCAATTTTTTAAAGTCTTCAACACTTTGATCCAAAAAGTTAATGCTATTTTGAATTTCCATTAAGCCAAATGAGACAGATCTATTCGGAATAAGATTATCATTAAAATAGATCGAAAGATGATTATTCTTACCACTCTTAACAAGAATTACTCCTAGAGGATTATGAATAGAAACAAATGCAGCAATATATAATGGTGTATCAAAGTTAAGAATAATGACTTTGTCTCTAATAAGCTCCGGTTCTTCTAAGCATCTCGAACTCCATATCAAAGCCTTCCGGTGAAAGTTGTAGGATAAAGAGTTCATTTCTAACTCATTTGTTATTATTCCAGCCATTGATTTTTTCTTGTGTTAAAGTTTGGGCTTTTTCCCATAACCTTTTGAAGAGGAGAGAATGCTTATTAATTAATTCAAGATTTTTTTTGGGATATCCCCCCTCACCATTTCTAAAATACACAAAATCTGTCTGTTTTAAATTCCATTCCTGCTTTGAATTTTGCAAGTAAGTCGGAAAAAAGAGGAGTTGTTGAGTGTCCTTTTTCCAGATTGCTAGATTAGGATATTTCTCAGCATCACTTTTAAAGTTTTTTGAGACATAAAACTTCACTTCAAACTTATCTTCATATTCAGTGGATTCCTCACAATGACTTCTGAGTGTTTGGAGTAACCACCTATTATGTGTGTGTAAAGAATTTAACTCTGATTCGCTAAACAAGAATACTCTTTTTATTGAAGTGCCCCTAAGAACAGCATTAACATTTTCAATAAAATACTCTGAATTCTTACCTTCATCAGTGATCTCTTTCCAAAAGGCAAGTCTTGTAATTGTATAGAACTCACACCCACTTTCATTTAGTTGTGAAACATAATCAGAATAATACTGAATAATTTCCTGCCTAGGTTTCCTATTTCTTAAATCAAATTTTCCTTTTTGTAAATCTTTAATTCTTCTATTTAATCTTTGAAATTCTCCTTTAGCTAAGTTTTGAAGTAGAGAATCAAACTCAATTTTTCTTAAACCATTCTCAATATTCATTAAGTAGGTATTAATATCTGGATCAAATCGCAATGACCTTTGTTTGTTGTTGTCATCAGAAAACTCTTTCAAAAATGTATTTACTAAATTCTCTTTTAGAACGTTAAGTCCATCGACACTAAATTCGTAGGAGATAAATTCTCGATTGGAAACATTAAATGGAATTTTATCTTCAGCTCCCTTTCTTAATAGAATTATTATTTTTTTATTCAAAGCAACGCAATAACCAAATTCCCATAAAACATTGGGCCTTGAGCCAGTGATATCAATAATTCCGATATTACAATTTGCTATTAAGGTAGTTATCGATTCTAGTTTGCTGCCTTCAGATGTATAATCATCATCTGCTCTAAGTGATTCAATCTTCGTTTTTTTGGGCCTGGAGTTAAATTCATTGCAAGCCGCTTTAATCGATTCATAAACAAAGGAGTAGGATTTCTCAAAGGGCATTAATACTGCACATTTTATTTTTTCTTGCAACATATAATCAACAGGTTTAAGTAAAATTCAATGTAATTGACAATTCATATATTGAAAATAATATTTAGGTGTTGATATTCCTATTCATGAATTGACTGGGATCTACTTTTGTAACCTGACATAAATAAAAAAGCTGACAATTTACTGTCAGCTTTTTCTGTGGTGTGGGGCGGGTTCGAACCGCCGACACCAGGATTTTCAGTCCTGTGCTCTACCAACTGAGCTACCGCACCATATCTATTTTTGTTTAGAGTGGTGCAAATCTAATATAAATCCCCGCAATTCCACAAGCTTTCTTTTCATTTTCATGCCCTAAGCTGCGGAACGGCGGAGATGACTACTACCACATAAACACTATTACTCTTACATGACCTAAAAAAGAGAATTGGCGCCAAAAAAGTCATAAAAATACTATGCACGCATTGCATTTAGTATGCATGCATACTATATTTGTTTATATACGTATACTGTATAGACGCTGTATATCTCG
>JBCCLI010000360.1:0-6914 GCA_039026975.1 Bacteroidota bacterium
GATAGCTGGATAGCATAGAAACGAAAGCCTATGTTAGCTTCCCGCTAGGGGAGTCCCAAATATCCCTACCGCCAGTTCTACCCAAACCAACAGTAGCAGAAAGAGAATTCCCAGACAAATGACTATTCTGAAGGGGCGCTGCTTTACCTTCCGGATCACCCAGTCCATTAACAAGCCGGTTCCAAACAGGAGAATACCAGCTACTATAAAATCGCCTATATTCCAGTTGACCTCAGCGCTGAATTGCATGGTAATCAGCGGAATGGCCAGGATAAAGGCTACTATAGCAGAGATAATGGCTACTCTTTTGTGTTGGATACTCATAAAATGTTTATCTTACAGAAGGAATGAAGCTATTCCTTTCCATTCATGCCAATAAAAGATACAACCTTTCTCTTTGTTGGCAAAGTCTGCTACTAGCAGCATAATTATCCAAGGGAATCCTGTTGAAAAAGAAATAGGTGGCTCATGAAGGGCTACTCTTTATACGTTTTACCTACCTGGGAGTCATCAGGCTAGTGCCATGATTCATTTATACCAGGACTAACTATTACTAGCAATATGGATGCATTCATTTATGATTCTGTCAGAACCGTAAGAGGCAAAGGCAATAAAAAAGGCTCTCTAATGGGGGTAACCCCTGTAGAACTTTCCAAACAGGTATTGTCAGCGCTCAAAGAAAGAAATGACTTAGACACTTCTCAGGTGGAAGATGTCATCTTTGGCTGCGTGAGCCAGGTGAAGGACCAAAGCGCTAATATAGCTAAGTCAGCTGCTATGGCGGCTGGTTTTGGCGACCATCTCTGTGGTGTTTCCCTCAACCGCTTTTGTGGTTCTGGCCTGGAATCTATCAATGTAGCTTCTGCCAATGTAAAGGCCGGCTATAATGAGCTCATCATCGCCGGTGGGGTGGAAAGTATGTCTCGTGTACCTATGGGCTCAGATGGAGCTGGGCCTTTTATGGATCCCATGCTCATGATGCCTGATAATGTAGTCCCTCAGGGCGTATCTGCTGACCTCATCGCTACCAGATCCGGCTACTCCAGAGATGATGTAGACAAGTTTGGAGCAGAATCTCAGAAGAGAGCTACGGAAGCAGAAAAGGCTAATAGATTTGCTTCCCGTATCTCGGTAAAAGATATCAACGGTGTAAGCATTCTGGAAACAGATGAGAATATCCGTCCTGGTACCACTGCCCAAGGCTTAGGTACCCTTCAGCCTTCCTTTGCTATGATGGGCGAAATGGCAGGCTATGATGCTGTGGCCATCAACGAATATCCTGAAGTGGAAGCGGTAGATCATGTACACCACGCCGGTAATTCTTCTGCTATCGTAGATGGTGCTGCTGCCACCCTGGTAGGAAATGAAGCGATAGGGAAGAAGTTGGGGATGAAGCCAAGATTCAAAATCCTGGCGGCTGCCATCATAGGGACTGACCCTACTATGATGTTGACAGGACCTGCACCAGCTTCCAGAAAGGCCCTTAAGCAGGTAGGGATGGAAGTAGGTGATATTGATTTGTTTGAAGTGAATGAAGCCTTCGCCGCCGTTCCTATGTATTTCATGGAGCATATGGGCGTAGACCACTCTTTGGTGAATGTAAATGGAGGAGCTATTGCCCTTGGACACCCATTAGGTGCTACGGGTTGTATGCTGACAGGAACGCTGATGGATGAGATTGAGAGAAGAGACCTTAATACGGGTCTGATTACCCTCTGTATTGGAGGAGGTATGGGAATCGCTACCATCATCGAGAGAGTCTAAGGTTTATTATTGAATGACGAATTTTGAGTTTTGGATAGGTAATGGATCTTCATTCAATCATTCTCTCATTCAAAATTCAATCATGCTCTCATTCAGAATTCTCTCAATCAATCAGTATTCAATCATTCAAAATTCTCTCATTCAACATTCAAGAATTACCTCAATGCAAGACATAAAAAACGAACTGTTTGAATTCACAATAGGGGATGACGGTATCGCCATGTTTGTGATCAATCAGGTCAATAATCCAACCAACCTATTCAGCAATGCCTTTATTCAGGAATACCTTAAGGTAGCTATCAAGGCCGTAGAAGATGCCAGCATAAAGGGAGTGATTGTGACTTCCGGAAGAAGCATGTTTATGCCGGGAGCGGATTTACGCGAGCTGAAAAATATGAGTGGAGATCCAGCCGAGCAGATCGCTGGTATGGAGCAAATGCATAATTCTTTCAGAGCTGTAGAAACGGGCGGAAAACCCTTTGTGGCAGCTATTAATGGTACAGCTATGGGTGGAGGCTTAGAGCTTTGTCTCACCTGCCACCACAGAATTGTGCTGAATAATCCCAGGATCAAGCTGGGGTTTCCGGAGGCTAAGGTAGGACTACTTCCTGGTGGAGGTGGAACCGTAAAAGCGCCCTATCTCATGGGTATCCAGAATGGACTTACCTACCTTCTGCAAGGAAAAGAAGCCAGACCCCAGCAAGCATTAAAAGTTGGGCTGGTAGATGCACTAGCTGAGACCCAGGAAGAAATGATCACCATGGCCAAGGAGTGGATAGCGGCGAATCCTAAGCCCGTTCAGCCATGGGATAACAAAAAACATAGAATACCTGGAGGAGGCTTGTTTACGCCTACTGGTGTACAGACAATGGCTGGAGCTGTAGGGAACGTAACCAAAATGACTTCTGGCAACTATCCTGCTCAAAAGTACATTCTGAAGATTGTCCATGATGGTTTGCAGGTTCCTATAGACAGAGCACTTGAGATAGAAGCCAGGTATTTCACTAAGGTGCTGAGAAGTCCTGAGGCAGCTAACATGATCCGTACAGGGTTTATGGGCATTCAGGCAGCGAAAAAAGGAAAAGCCAGACCCAAGGATGAGCCTAAGTATGAAGTGAAGAAACTGGGTATACTTGGAGCTGGTATGATGGGAGCCGGGATCGCCTATGTATCTGCTAAAGCCGGTATGGATGTGGTTCTGAAGGATATCTCAGTAGAGGGTGCGGAGAAAGGGAAGAGTTACTCCAAAATGCTCACAGATAAAGCCATTTCCCGTAAGCGTTCTACCCCTGAGAAAGCGCAGGCTTTGCTCGATAGAATTACCCCTACAGATGATCCCAAAGCAGTGGAAGGTAGTGATCTTATCATTGAGGCTGTATTTGAGGATCCATCTCTGAAAGACAAGGTAACCAAGGAAACAGAAGCAGTTCTTTCTCCAGATAAGGTGTATGCTTCTAACACTTCTACTATTCCGATTACGCTCTTGGCAAAATCTTCTGAGCGTCCTGAGAACTTCATCGGGATACATTTCTTTTCTCCAGTAGATAAGATGCCTTTAGTGGAGATCATCGTAGGAGAAAAAACCAAGGAGAAAGCCATTGCAGCAGCAGTGGATTATACAGTAGCCATAGGTAAGGTGCCTATCATCGTAAATGATAGCAGAGGTTTCTTTACATCCAGATGCTTCGGTACTTATGCCTCTGAAGGAATCTTCATGTTGGAAGAAGGCGTACCAGCAGCCATGGTTGAAAATGTGGCCAAGCACAAAGGAATGCCAGTAGGACCCCTGGCAGTTACAGACGAAGTGAGCCTGACTTTAGGCTTACATGTATACGAGAGTGATCCTACGCCCAACAAACTCCCTTTCCAGGAGCGTATGTACAAAATCCAGAAAGATCTGGTGGAGAATGACGGAAGAAAAGGAAAGAAGGCAGGAGCAGGTTTCTATGATTATCCTGAGAAAGGGAAAAAGAAGCTATGGCCTGGACTCAAGGAGAAGTACAACTCCAAGCTGGATACCCTAGATAAAGAGACCGTAGGCAAGCGTATCCTACACCGTCAGGCATTGGAAAGCTATCGCTGTCTGGAAGAGGGCGTGTTACGATCTACTATGGACGGAGATATTGGCTCAATCCTGGGATGGGGCTTCCCTATCTATACAGGAGGTGCGTTATCCTATATAGACTATGTGGGCATGAAGCAGTTCATTGCAGACTGCGATGACTTCGAGAACCGTTTTGGTGTGAGGTGGAAAGTGCCCGATAGCCTAAGAGCCATGGCAGCGGCAGGTATGTCCATCCATGAGTTTGGAAAGCAGCCAGCTACGGCATAACAGGAAGCAATTTTCTTCGCGGCTTTGCGGCTTTGCGTGACTATTTCAGTACGCTAAGGCGTGAAGCCGCAAAGTTTTACCTACTACTCCATGGGACCTTTAGCAGGAATCAAAATCATAGAAATGGTGGGCCTTGGGCCGGGCCCTTTTGCCGGTATGCTACTAGCAGATATGGGCGCAGATGTGGTGCAGGTAGAGCGCAAGTCAGGTGGGATGATGCCCGCCTTTAATCGCAGGGGAAAGCGTTCCATAGCACTCAACCTGAAAGAGGCCAAGGATGTAGAGCTGCTACTTCAGTTAGTGGAGAAGGCAGATGCCCTCTTTGAAGGCTTTCGTCCCGGTGTAATGGAGAAGTTTGGGGTAGGGCCTGATGTATTACTCGCAAGGAATCCCAAGCTGGTCATGGGGAGAATGACAGGCTGGGGCCAAACAGGTCCTTTAGCCCATGCTGCCGGGCATGACATCAACTACATTTCTCTCACGGGTGTGCTCAAAGCCATTGGCAGGAAAGGCGATAAGCCTAGTATCCCACTTAATATTGTAGGAGACTATGGAGGAGGAGCTATGTTTTTGGTGATGGGGTTATTGGCGGCTTTACTGGAAGCCCAAAAATCTGGAAAAGGTCAGGTGATAGATGTAGCCATGACAGATGGTTCTGCCATGTTGATGTCCCTCTTTCACTCGCTACATAGCATAGGTCTATGGTCTACTCATCAGGGCCAAAATATGTTAGATGGAGGGGCCCACTTCTATGATGTGTATGAGACTAAGGACGGGAAGTATGTCTCCATAGGTACCATAGAGCCACAGTTTTATATGTTGCTCATGCAGAAAATGGACTTACCACCTGAATTCTCTGCTCACATGAATGCCCAGAAGTGGCCGGAACTCAAAGATCAACTCACGGGCATCTTCAAAACCAAAACCCGTGATGAGTGGTGCGAACTCATGGAGGGGACAGATGTCTGCTTTGCGCCCGTCCTTGACTATATGGAAGCCCAGCAACATCCTCACAATGTAGCACGAAATACCTACATAGAGGTAGATGGTGAAACTCAGCCAGCTCCTGCCCCCAAGTTCAGTCGGACAGTTTCAGAAGTACAACATGGCGCACACAAGGCTGGTGCGGATAGGGAGGAGGTATTGAGGGATTGGGGAGTGGAGATAATTTAGACCTTATTTTTGCTGGTAAAACTTTTCCTTCCTTTCTGGATCATTGCTAAAGTAATAGGATAATAGACTTTGATTAAAGTAATCTTCTGTTTCGTATACCGGAAACTCATAAGCAAACTCAGTCTCTTTAAAAATATCTGGATACCTGTCTAAAAAGACTGGATCAGAATCTACTTTCGAATTCAGATAGGACATCATCTCATCCTTTGGTGTCCTCATAGTCAGAATCTCTTGGTAGGTAGCAGAGGCAGCGTCCATGTTTCGCAACCCACAACGAACCTCATATGCGTAAATCACATCTTCCTTATGGCCAAGCTCATATAGGCAATGGACTACATCGGCCAAGTTGCAGTGATAATGAGTATTGCGTGTATAACTTATTTCTATCTCGGCTAGGATTCTTAAGATCGGAAGATCAGACTCCTCTAAATTCCACATTATATATTCAACTAGGCTTTCTCGTAAATCGAAATTCTTATCCTCAGTAGAATATCGTTTTTGGGAAAGAACAGGTTCTAAAGACTGAAGCTTTTTGGCTATATCTGAATCAGAAGATGATTCTCGAAGATCTTCAAGGAAAGTTTTGGGATTAAATTCAGGCATAGATTAGGAATCTGTTTTGTAGGGAGTGAATTTTATATCGTATCCATATGGATTTTCTCTTGGAGGTTCTTTTGGTTCTGTTTTGTAAACCTCTACTCTTCCAGTTACAGTAAATCCAATTTCTTTTCCAATAATTCGAATCATGTCTCCAGATTCTCCAGTTGACGAAGCCCAGGTTTTCATGGCCATCCATGCTTTACCTTTAGGGCATTGAAATCCTTCGACAAGCTCACCTACTATTCCATTTGCCAAGACTGTATAATGAGAGTAAGGAGTTTGTAAAATTCCATAGCGTAACTTCAATTTCCAGTCCTTTTCCATAATTTCTGTTGATTTAAATTAAGTTTTTAGATTCTGGATCTGGGCCTGAAAGTCAATATTAAAAGTCTCCGACTGCTCTCTTAATGTATGAAAAAGCGTATTCTTGACGGTTAAGATATTGTAGCATATTTCATAAGCCTTTGCTTCATATTCTTTCCCTTTAGACAAAGCCTCTTTTTGCAAAGAACCCCACTTTTTTATGTCCTTTTTCCACTTCTCATCCTCTTCTGCTTTCAGATGGGCCAAGTGGTTTAACATAAAGAGACTCTTTTCTATTACTTCAATAGAAAATTCTGATAGACCAGATGATTTTACTTCCTTAAGTAGTAGTCTCACCTTTTTCTTTTCTTTTGTGGATTTGGAAGAAGAGAACCATTTAGGAAGGATACTCCCCTTTTCATTGGAAGGTACTTCCTCGGGAAAAGTAAAGGATGGAATCACCTCATCAGGTGGACCCGTAAATACTTGATCTCTAAGATGTAGCAGTAATTCAAAAAGAGAAAGTTTAAGAGATTTTTGACTGGAAATAGCTTTAGCTGAGATACGCTTTAACTTGACAAGCAGAGCCATTAAGTCTTTGATGCTTTTTAACAAAAATAATTCTTCATCTAAGGATAAAGTGATTTTCATTACCTCCCTCTTTTCTGGTGATTGGAGGATATCCCAAAAGGAAGAAATCTCCCTAAAGTATGACTTGATTAATTTTTCTGAAGAGCTTGAC
>JBCCLI010000361.1:0-6883 GCA_039026975.1 Bacteroidota bacterium
AGAGGAGGGGGAACTTCCCTGAATCCACCTAAGGGCTGTCGTTCGGTTTTCCATTCCCCAGCTGACGCTAATAGCTGCCCAACTTCCACTTACATATCGTTTGTAGCTATTGATAAAGGGAGCATACATAGGCATTAGATAGGGAAGGCAATACAGCTGTCCTGCTAGGTAATATTCTGCTAACTTAGTCATGCCTTGTGCATCCCTGAATAGATTAGTTACTTCTTCCTTGTCCCAAAGGCTCTGGTGAATGTGCCCTCCGCATCCCGGCAGCTGCTGATTCCACTTAGCCATGAAAGAGGCTATTAACTCCAGATGGTTGGCGGTTTCCTTCACAGTAGATTTAAACAGAGCGGCTCTGTCTGCTGCTTCTAGAATGTGCGAGGGACTTATGGCAGCCTCATATACGCCATCTCCAGTCTCAGTATGTATCCCCTCTACAGGAATCCTAAAAGCGGTGCTTCTTGTGAGAAGGGTATCTGTATATGTTTGGAAAAGAGATTGGCGGTGAAGAGAATACCCAAACATGCCTGGGCTAATGGGGGTAGGCGCCTTATAGCTGTTCTCAGCCCAGCTTTGAGGGCTTTCCGCAAAATTAAACCACTCATATTCCACCCCAAATTTGGGGTAGAAGCCCATCTCATGGGCTTTTTGAGCTATTCGCTTCAGAAGGCTCCTGGGACAGGATGTACTGAGGCCAGTTGTATTTCCAGAAAAATCTGCTAGCAGAAAAGGCCTATTATCCTGCCAGGGAATCTCTCTATAAGTAAGTGGATCCAAGCGTGCACTTTCATCAGGATACCCACTGTCAGAAATAGTATCATACAGCCTATCATTGATGTCCCAGGCAAATACAACATTACAGAACCCAAATCCTGATGGGAGAATAGACAGCAGCTTGGACTTAGAGACCATCTTCCCTCTTAGTACGCCATCTATGTCTATTATTCCTATCCTGGCATAGTCAAAGTCCTTTTCAGTAAGCTGAGCGAGTAGTTCTTTATGGGTCATTATCCACTAGTTTAGTCCGTGCGATACCTTGTGTATTCTACCCAAAAGATATTGACAAATATGAAAAATTGCTCAACAAATTATCTTCTTTGTTGAAGAATTATTCTTTGTCATTCTAATGTGTATTAAGGACCAAACTATTTACTAGAAGGTTTAGAGAGTTGGGAATTCCTCCACTTACCTTAAGTAAAGGCAAAAGAATAACGATTGAATCAATGGGCTTAGCTAATCCACTTGAATTCTCTTTGTGTAGACGCTTCTATTTTCCCTGATGATTCTCAGAAGGTAAATTCCACCACTCAGGTGAGGAGGAATGGGGACTCTGAGATTACTTGCTGTTGTGGAGAAAACCTGAGAGTTATCTTCCAGTAACTTCCCATACATACTCCACCACTGAATCCGGAAGACTCCCTTTAGGTTCAGCACTTCTATATAGTCTCTTGCAGGATTCGGATATATAAGGACATCTTTTATATTTTCCCCTGTAGAAATAGAGGTACTTATTTCAGTCTTGATAAATACTTCTTCTGATATGCCGGGATCAAAGTCAGGATGGAAGGTCTTTATTCGATAGGTATAGTTGGCCTTCACTGTTTCTAGAGAATCGGTAAAAAGAGAAGAATTAGCGGGAAGGGTATCAATGGGAGAGAAAGTACCTTCCGAGCTTTTTCTCTCAATAATAAAACCAGATTCCAGTTCTGACACATCCGTCCAGGATAAAAATATTTTTGGGAACTGGAAGGCGAAATTTAAGTTTTCCACTGGCTCCAGGCTAAATCCATCAGTCTGAAAGTTAGAAGGGAGTGCCCAAAGAGTTTGGCTACTGTCGCAGTCCGCTCCTACCGTCCAACTGTACATGCCTCTTTCATCCAAATCCTCTATGATGAAAGTAGTATCAGTAATGCCCAATAAGAACTCCCATTGATCGGTTTCTTGTCTCTTATATTTGATTCTATAGGAATCAGCATAGGGAGAACTAGACCAGCTTAATAAGCTAGAAGTAGGTGTTACACTTTCTGCCCAAATAGAATCGGGTGCTTCACAAGCAAATCCACAAGTAGCTTCACAGCAATTATTGGTATACTCAAAAACCTGCTCAATGTCCCAACCCGTAACTTTGAACGCATCATAAGCACCCACATAAAAATCCAGCGGATCTAAGATCCCCCTAGGGGCATTTGTCTCTGGATTATCGTACTTATCTGCGTCTGACACATTCATTAAAGTATTATTCTCTATGATAGCCGAGCGACTTTCCTCATTTCTCATTAGTGGACGACTGAGTCCGTTAATCTCAAAAATATTATCCTTGATGACTATAGTGCTGAAGTCTGTCTTTTTATTCATCCCAAATAAGCCTTCTTTTCTAGGAGTGATAGTAGTATTAGCTATGACATGATTATTGTAAAACTTAAATCCATCAAAGGGGCCATTATTCCAATACACACCTCGGCCAGGATTTTTGATCAGATTATTGTAGAATTCTACTTCTCCATCATCAATGTCGCTACTGGCAAAACCAGAAATTAGGTTGCCGTAATCCTGCTCTGTCTTGAAATCAAATAAATTATGATGGACTTTTACCCCTCTCCTATGCCACTCCAGGCTGTAAGGAGCAGAAAAATAATTATGGTGGATGTCATATGCGTATCCGTCGTTAGGGTAGAATCCTCCGTCTCCTTTGGGAATAGAAACAGGTCCCGGTAGATAGTTGTGATCTATTTCTACATTATGGTCATTATCGTGAGGAATTTCTATGGGAAAATCTCCGAAAACCATGATAGAATTGTGATGAATCCGACTGTCTCTCATCTCTCTACCTTTTATGGCGTAGAAGTTACCTCTATCAAAGTCATCTGTTTCTATGAATATGTTGTTCCATATTTCTGAGTTTTTTGTCCAGGTAAGGTACAGACTGCCGCCTGTAGTGGGTTTTTGTTTCCCTCCGGCATCAATGAAGGTAATGTCATGGATTTGTGCATGTTTAAATGCGTAAGTCCTTATACCACTCCAGATAAAGTCTACTACTTTTAAGTGGTGTAACTTCACACGAGAGCTAAATTTTCCAAGCACTGCTCCGTGTAGCTTGGCAGATCCCTGCAGCGTCATATCAGAAATGGTAATATCATCGCTTTTAATATTAAATAGATAACCATCCTCCCTTGCAGTTTGATGCTTTACTCCATTATCAGGTAGGCCTTCAGTCCCTGGGTCCCAGCTTTCTACAGGCTGTAAGACAGTTTGGCACTTACCTGCTCCTTGTATGACCATTCCCTCTTTAGGGATGAGAGTAAAGGGGATGAGAAAGGTTCCGGAGCCTATGAGAACCGTATCATTTGGGCTACCATTGGTAATGGCATCTACTAGTTCTTGAGAGGTTTGGATCTGAGCAAAAGTTACATTCAAAGAAAAGCAAAGGGTCAAAATAAGAAAGGGTAGCTTCGTCATCTTCCGGCTTGGGTAGAAATTAGTTGATTTGTAGTTCTATTTTCCTTGTGTATGTGTTCCCACTATCACGAATGATGTTAAGTAGGTAAACTCCACTAGTAAGGCTGTCAGGTATAGTGAGTACATTTTTTGATGAAAATGTGTAAATACTTTCATTCATCATTCTTCCATGCATACTCCACCACTGAATTCGGCCTGTTCCTACTATATTCTCCACAGTGATAAAGTTGTCTGTAGGATTGGGATAGAGTAGTATTTCTTTTGAGAGGTGAGGCCGGGTGATGTAAGTTGTTAGCCCTGTTTGGATAGAGACTTCTTCTGATATCCCATGACCAAAGTCAGGATGGTAGGTCTTTACTCGATAAATATAACTAGGGCCTATTTTTCCAAGAGAATCAATAAAAAGAGACGAATTAGCGGGAAGGGTATCAATTGGGGTGAAGGTATCTTCTGGAGTTTTTCTCTCTATGATGAAGCCAGTTTCCAGTTCTGACATATCTGTCCAGGATAAAAACACCTTGGGAGACTGGAATGAGAAGTTTAAGTTATCAACTGCCTCCAAGCTAAATCCCTCAGTTTGAAAATTAGATGAGAATGTCCAAAGTGTTTGATTGCTGTCGCAGTCTGCTCCTACTGCCCACTTGTAAAGGCTCTCTTTATCCAGATTCTCAATGATGACAGTAGTATCGGAAATACCTAGTAGGAACTCCCATTGATCCGTTTCTTGTCTTCGATAGCGAAGTCGGTAAGAGGACGCGAAAAAGGATGGTGTCCACTTGAGTGAGACAGAGGTAGAGACAAACTTCTCAACCCAGATAGAGTCTGGGGCTTTACAAACAGAACCGGTTGGGTTTTCCACCGAAAAGCTAACAACTGAAGTGTCTGACTTAGCTTCCTCAGCATCCACTGCTACTGCCTTTAGCTGATATACAACTTCCTGCTGGGGTTTCCATATCATAGAATACGAAGCTGAGGTAAGGGTAGTGATGAGATCCTCCTCTAAATACACATATGCTGTGACCGAATCTTTATCTAGGTCAGAAACTAAGAGCTTTATTGGGATAGAATCTGTCTTAGTAAATACCTGATTTTCAATTGGACTAATAAATGTTACGGTGGGAGGGCTATTCTTTTGGGGGGAATAGTCATCTCCGTAGCCTATGTACCAGAAATTACCCCCTGACTTCAGATCTCCTCGCTTAAGTATTCTTGTTTCTCCTCTGCGAGTTTCTTTCACCCAGTCTTGGTAGGGAAAATTATTGAAGTTTCTTTCCACTACTCCCTGAACACTCATGTATGCCTCATCAATGACGAATATAGGGTCCACTTTCTCGCCTGTCGTACTGTAGATTAAGCCACCAATAACTTCTGTTCTACCTTTATTCTTAGTTTCTAGCACAGTTTCGCCTCTTTCCGTTTTTAGTCCCAAGATCCAAAGTGTAGCTCCATCATTTACGATCTTAGTTTGATCTCCTGTTTCGACATTTAATTGCCTACACCAGATGTGTTGATTGGGATTTGAAAAGGTAATAGCATGGCAGACTACATCATTTAAGAAGAAATCTCCACTTCCTTTTCCCCTAGGGGTGATTTCAGCTAAGTTATTCATCACTACTGTTCTAGCTGATTGGTGGACGAGTTCTACTTTGTACCCGTAACTTCCCCTCATGCTTTCAAAAACTAGGATCGGGGTATCCTCTGGTCCGCTGTCTTCTACGATGAATTCACAGTTTCCAATGATGACTCCTCTTAGCCCTATAATTCTTCGAACTTTCCCACTAATCCTGATTTTACCTGAAAGAAAGAATTTCTTTCCTCCATCAAAGTAGACAGTAGTTGCTCCAGAATTAAGGGCAGCTTGGACTGCTTCAGTATCATCCGTTTTTCCATCACCTACAGCCCCAAATTCCAGTGGACTTTTCCAGCTGGCAGGATCATCCCAAGGAACGGTAGGGACCTCTTTCACGGGCAAGCCTAAAGACTGATTAGGAGAATCAAAGAGTGAATGAATGTTACAATGAGAATGGTGCTCTTCCAGAGTGTCCTCACTAATGTCCCCGCAATCTCTTCCTTTATCATCATTGTTGATAAGCTTACCGTAACCCTTCATTTTGGCATTTCGGATATACAGATTTTTCTGATTCCAAATAGCCGCAGCGGAGGAGGCTTCTCCAAATCCCTCAAAGTAAGCATTGGTGATAGCTAGGCTACTATTCCCATCTTTCTCATTATAAATGGCAGGTACTTCATTATAGCTATACAGATTATGTACATTGATTTGTTGATGATAGTTACGCCACCCAAATTTCTTTTGGTTACGCAGCTCTATATCCTCAAAGGTGACACTATTTACCTGCCATCTAGTATCTATTCCTCTATCAAAACCTTCTACTAATAAATTCTTAACCAAAAGCGGCCCTATCTCATCTGTATAAGCCATGTCTAATCCTACCACGCCATTCTCATCCTCTGACCTTATAATGACATTTCTAATAGTCCCGTGATTGTTGGAAATAAACCGAACCCCTGTAGCGCCGGGATTATTCCTTCCTATACTTATAGTCAGATCTCGCATTTCATTTCCGAACCTCTGGGCAGGAGCCTTACCAGTATAAATCATGCTAGTAGGACTATTCTGATCCTGGAATCCTATAGCATTATCTTGAAGCTTTATAACGCTTTTCTTTCTATGCTGACCTTGTAGAATAGTTCGTTTGAACTCATTGCCCCCACTACCGGCAGGCCAGGAAAGTGTGTGGGAAATTAAGTAGGTACCAGCAGGTAGGTAGATGATTCTATTTCCATTTGGAAAAGCACTTAGGGCAGCTTGTATAGCCTCTGTATCATCAGTCTGTCCATCTCCCTTTGCAAAATAAGGGGCTTTTTTTACGTTGATGATTCCACTTCCCTCTGGAAATAGAACATCCTGGGCTGATACAAAAGAGCAGAGAAGAATGAGTATTGCTAAAGCAAAGGAAGGCTTTTTCCGTATCCTTGAATAGACGAGCATAAACTGCTTTCCAATTGGCTGGTACTTCTCAAGAAGTATAAAAACTGTTTCTGATGGACTTGGGGTGCTCGTTTTGGAAATATTCTGCTAAGATATATTTCTAATATTCTAATACGAAATAATTTCGTTAGAGAAAATTAAATATTTATTTAATTTAAACCAAAAAATATATCAGGAAGTATACTAACAACTCCCAAATAAGAAATGGATAGATTCTTAATTGCTACTATCTATGGGTAAGAATCAAAAAGGAAGCCTTAGAGACGATTGATGATTTCCATGGCCTTTTCATAAATGGGATCCACGAAAAAGAGGAAGCCAACGGCAAGTCCTAGAAAAAGGGGAAGGGGCGCATCAATGGTGGCAGTAATGCCCAGTCCTATGAATAAGGAAGCCAGGAAGAAGGACCATCCG
>JBCCLI010000362.1:0-6864 GCA_039026975.1 Bacteroidota bacterium
CACGAAGATTTTAATTCCATCCGGCATATCTACTGCATTAATGAGCTCTTTCTGGTCAGCAGGAAGGGCAGGGAAAAAGCTGATAAACTCATTCTGTAATATCTTCAGGGGAACCGTCATAATTACCTTATCCGCTTCAAAAGTTTCTCCCTGGATATTTCTTAACACTACCTTATCAGCTGAGTAATCTACTGCATTAATGGGACTATTGAGTCGTATGTTATCCCTTACAGGCGGAACTATATACTGCTCAAAGAAGTCAAACCAGCTAGTATTTTTAAATTTATGCTCTGCATAGAAATTGGTAAAAAAATTTCTTTTTCGGAGCTTGCCATCCTTCCATATGTAGAGTGTTTCCGGGCTGTAATTGATGATGTCTATTTCTGCATTTACATTCTCATCATCTATGATTTCTGCTAGAATAGAGGGGTGGGTATGTATCCATTCCGCTCCTAGGTCTATGGGAAAGTCTGCGAAACCTCTGATCTCTTTCACCCTCCCGCCATAAATAGGGGCTGCCTCTATGATTTCAAAGGGCACATTATATCTATTAAGTAGATAGGCGGCGGTAAGTCCTGCTACCCCTGCCCCTACTATAATGACTTTTCCAGAAAAATCTGTTTCAAAGGAAGGACTAAGGATTTCATCTTGAGAAGTACAGGACATTAATATCTGGGATAGAACTGGTGCGCCTATTCCCAGTATGGCTGCTGCTTTTATAAATTCTTTTCTAGTCATAATTCTACTTAACGTGAACTTTGGGTAAGCCCATACTGATTACCAGTGCTTCATCGCCTTCTGTCGGCCTTCTATATCAGCTTTGTAGACTGCCTTTTGGCAGTCAGCCCGAACGCTTTTTCTCGCCACTGCAACTCCACAATCCACCCACGATCAGTGGCATGACGGCCTTACCGCTCTATTTACATAATTACTATCAAGTCTCACTGACAGATAATTTTTTGATTATTGATAAGCATTATCTAAAACTCAAGTTAGTTGTTAGGCAATAGTAGCTTGATCCCCGCTTCCAGGAATAAGGCCATTTCCACTTCCTCCGCTCCCAGCTTGGGGCCAGCACTTAGCTTAGTATACCATCTGATAGACTCTCCCAGCTTACTCCCCACTTCATAATGAAGGGTAGGAATGATATAGTGTACCTGCATTCTACTATCTCCACTTATCTCACCCGTACCTAAATTCACACTTTCAGACTCCAGGGTAGATTGCCCCAGATAGCCTACTCCTACACCTAGAATGGAAGTAAAGTGTTTCTCCTCCTTCCGTCGCAGGATTCCCAGGTCTGTATGGACCCAGAGAGAACGTTCCCTTCTTCCTCTAAAGAATAGTCCCACTTTAGGGATGAGGACCAAGGAATGCTGCACAGATGGATTAGAAGAAATAGCTAACTCAGCTAAAGGGAGCTGAAGTCCTACTTCCCCACCAGGGTGAATCCCCACCTGCCCCAGATACCCTATAATGATGTGTATCCCTTCTTTTTTTTCCTGGCTGTATAGATGAGAGAGGATAAGGCTTAGGAATATATATAATAGTGCTCGTTTCATGATTACGCTAGATTATAATAAAATAGCTACATATTAGCCATACATCATTTGATTTTTGTCACAAAGTGCGCTTTCCTCTTAATCTACTGAGCGTTTCCCTACTCATCCCCAGGTAGGAAGCTATATGTGTGAGTGAAACCCTATCCCAAATTTGCTTATCTGTTTCCAGGAGGTAAGTATATCTATCCATACTACTCATATGCTGAAGTCCAAACAGCCTGTCTTCCAGAAAGTCTGTATATTCTTCCAGTATTTTTCGGACAAAGACATTGAGGATAGCCTCTTTTTTCAGCGCCTCCCGCATGGAATCTAGTTGAAGGCACACAAGCTTACTATTCTCCAGTAATTCTATGCTTACTCGGGAAGGCTTACCAAGGTAATTTTGGAGAGAACCTACCATCTCATCCTCAAAGGCAAACCAGCTATTTACCTCCAGTCCTTCTTTCAAGTAATAAGAACGGGCTGCACCTTCTAGTAAAAAGTAGACATAGTTATGTGTCTTCCCCTCTTCTACTAAGCACCTTCCTTTCTCTTCATGAATTAATGATAAGTGGGGTGTTATGGACTCTAAAGAGGCTAAGTGGGGAGGATTTTCCTCCAAATAGTAGCTTATCACCCGGTGAATATCTGTTTGCATAGATCAGAATCTACACAAATATAAAGCCTGGTGGATCATATACTCCACCTTCTAAGCTTTCTATCTTTCGGGCTAGTAGATGGTTATTTAGCTCTTGTAGACGGATATATACTTGACGGCTCCGTGGCCTTGACTTACCCACTCTCCACTCATGCCCTTAGGGAAAAGCATGAAGTCTCCACTCTGGAATGAATGTGTCTCTCCCTCCATTGGGGTAAACTGTAGCTGACCCGATAGTAAGCAGATCAATTGTTCATGTCCATTTTTTATCTCCCGCCTTTGGGGCGTCTCAGCATGGATGGATATGGTCAGTTCTATTCCTTCCTGCAAGACTTCTTTATATAAGCCCTCTTCATCAAAAACGATGTCAGCACCGGATATTTTCTTCTTATCCAGCATGATAGGAGCAGGTAGTTTAGGTGCTTCAGGTGGTTCAGCCCTACTCGTAGTAATGACAGAAAGCTCATAATGATTAGTGGGACCTGCTACTATCTCCCACTCACCGGTATAGCCTTTATGGGCAAAAAAATAGTCCCCAGTATGAAAGATGGATTCTCCTCCTTCCTCTGGTCTGACCTTAGCCATACCATGTAACAGATAGATAAACTCGTCTATAGAGAAATTATCCATTCTCCCTATCCAGGACTGGCTGGAAACTACATATACACTGAGGTCTTCTCCCCTGTATAAGTTTCGCTGGAAAAACTTCCTCTCAGGTTCATTATTTAGCTTGATAGTATCTAAGCCCACCCCTGATAAGGTGGTTTTATCAAGAAGGATGGGAACATCAGATTGGGCTTTTGCTATCCCTAGGATTGTCAGGAAAAAGATAAGTATAGATAGCTTCATTCCATTAGGTAATATTGGTGTATTCATATAATGAAGATAAGCTTCATCGGGAGATGGGCCTACCCATAATGATAACTTTTATACGAACGCAAGCAGTTAGTAGACAAAGGATTAATATTTATCTAATAACTACCCATTATTAGCGTATCCCTTTTTAAATAGTTGAGTAAGCGAAACAGAAATTAGTCTTTTTTTACAAGTGCAAATCTCCTTTCATTACTGCTGTAATTTTTTCAGTATTTCTATGTTATTCTGGTATGAATATATGGTTTGGTACACTAACCTTATGCTTTCTACAATTTTCCTATATATCAGCCCAAATACAGGATACCATTTACCTGGATACAAATTGGGAAGTGAGCACCTACCAAAAAGCATCGTATTTCAGATTTATCAATAAAGAAAAAGGCAGAGGGTACCATGTAAAGGATTTCCATATGGGTGGTCAGTTACAGATGGAAGGAACCTACAAGGATAAAAAGCTCAAGAAAAAGGAGGGTAATTTCACATGGTATTTTAAGAATGGAAACATAGATCGAAAAGGTGCATTTCTAAAAAATAAAAAACAGGACCATGGAAGTGGCACTTCAGAGAAGGACCTATATCCGCCGAATAGAACTACGCAAAGGGAGAAAGAATAGACGCCAGTTTTTTCGATGTTAGCGGTAATCCCGTATCTCAGGAAGAAGCAGAAGACAATTTAGGTAGGCCTCAGAGAAAGGAGGCGCTAAGCTTATATTTAGAAACCCACGGAGATTTCCCAGAAGAAGCCAGATCGAAAAATATTAAAGGAAGTGTTATTGTTAGGGTTCTAGTGGATGAATTAGGAATAATTGAAAAAACCAAATTTCTAAACCAAGAACATCCATACCTAAGAAATGAAGCTATCCGTTTGATAGAATCAATTCCCGCAGATTTACTTATTTCAAAAGAACACGGACGCCCCCTCAAATACTGGATAAATATTCCTGTGAGATTCCGATTAAAATGGTTTTAACATGGAACTTCTGTAGGATTGAATAATTATGCTAACTCCTTCCAGACTTGTTCCATCAATTTTTTAGTAGCTAAGATGCCTTCATGTTCACTGCGAGAGCTGCCTTCATACTCTATGCCTATGTAGCCATCATAGGAAGAATCTTTTACTATTTGCAACATCCGTTGGTAATCTATCTGTGGATGGGAACCGTCTTTCTCAAAGTTGTAGGACTTGGCACTGACGGCCTTTGCGTAGGGAAGTAGGGTAGATACTCCTTCATAAAGATCGTAGGCTTCCTCACATTGGATTTGGGTACTACCCCATTTGGCACTCATGCACCAGTTTCCAAAGTCTGGAAAGGAGCCAAAGTTAGGCATATCTACCTCCTCTATGATTTCTGCTATGAGCTCAGCATTAGAGCTGTAGAGGCCATGATTTTCTATGATCACATTGATATTTTCCTTAGCAGCATATCCTGCTAATCTTCCCATGCCTTCCACCAGGGAAGCACGAAATTCTGCTTCTTTCTTAGCTCCAAAAGCATTTACCCTAATGGAATGGCAGTCCATGAGTTTGGCGGCATGTACCCATTTATAGTGGTTTTCTACTGCTCGGTTTCTCTTTTTTTCATTTTTATGCCCTAATTCTCCCTCATCATCTACCATGATGAGGAGGCTTTTCACGCCCACATCATCTGCTTTCCTTTTCATCTCCTGCCAGAAAGTTTCGTCAGTAGCATGCTCAGTGTAAAACTGGTTCACATACTCTATGGCTTCTATTCTATATTTCTCCATAGCTGTCCTGGCAAAGTTCAGGGGGTTGGTCCTTCCCTTCCCTATTTCCCGGTGAAGAGACCACTGAGCCAAAGAGATTTTTAGGGCTTTTGGGGGAGGGCTAACCGCTAAAGATGGGTGAGTTGCGAGTGCCAATGCTCCCAAAGAGGCACTAGATATAAACGTCCTTCTTTTCATAATAGTAGTAGTTTGAGGGCTAGTTTTCTTCTCGCTTGGCTTCCTCTATTCTCCGCTCTATGATCTCTTTATGTTTGTTTACTATGGCTTTGATGATTCTCTCTATTTCCCGGCTGGAAAGATATTCATCATAGAGTTTATCATATTTTAGTTCTCCAGGAATGAGAACAGAATACCTGGACTTGGCAAAGATAAATTGAATGGTAGAGGTAAAGCTAAAGGCTTCTCTCCCAAACTGCTTGAGTGTAGCATACTGGTGGGACAGAGTGAGGGAGTGTGTTTGCTTGTGTATTCTCTTTCTTACGTGAGAAGGTTTGATTTTTCCTTTGGCTCCTTTCATTTTTCCATTCTCCAGCACTAGCTGTATTTCTGCTCCAGAACTCAGGTAAAACTTCTCAAAAGAGGCATTCACTTCCATAAATCTTTCCACAAGTGGCGCCAGTGATTCTTTGAATAAGTTACTTAATACCTTCCGACCTTTAATAATCCCTACCTCTTGTCCTACCGTACGTAACTTCTCTTCCAGGATAGCTATTTGCCGGTCCAGGTCTTCTGAGCTATCTATCTTTTCTCCCCTGGCTCCGCGTATCATGACTGCCAGGGACTGATTGAGGTTTCTACTGAGATAATCTGTCAGGGGATCCATTAAGCCATAATCAGCCTGACGTAAAACGGAGAAATAGCGGGCTTTATCTTCCGTTTTGATAATGACAGGCGGGTAGCCAAACTGTAGGAGAATATAGTTAGTAAGCAGTCTTGCCATCCTTCCATTTCCATCATCAAAGGGGTGGATTCTCAGAAAATTAGCGTGAAAGAGGGAAGAGAGAAAGATGGGGTTTACTTCATTTTGGGCTAACTGATCTGCATACCATTGTAGGAGTTCCTGCATTTTTTCAGGTGTCTCCTCTGGAGAGGCAAACCTGACTACCTCCCCAGACTGGCTATGTACATAATTAGGACTTAGCTTGTAAGCTCCTATCCTTACTTGTCTCCTTCCTAGTCTTCCATCTGGGGTAATGGCGTCTACTTCATAAGGCTCCTTCAGGATTCGGGCATGAAGTTCCAGGACGATCTCCTCAGTAAGCGGGGTATTTTCCTGGCTTAAGGCTAACATCCACTTAACGGCCTCATCATGCCCTCTGATCTCATAGTGGTCTCTCAGGGGCTTCCCCTGAGCGGTAATCCCAAATAGGATGAGGGCGTTAGCTTCCTCATAGGTAAGTGCATTCCCTTCCAGATGATTAGAATGGTAGTTCCACTCAAGGCGAAACTTTTGCATGGTCCTGGCTTCATCATCCTGGCTAAGTGGCCTAAGACTATCCAGTTCCTGCTTAAGCTGAAGGGACTTTTCTAGGGGTGTCATGTGTGCAATTAGATTTTTCTTTCTTTCTCAATAACCTCTTCAAGAAACCTACTATGCTTATCAAGCTCAAAATCAACGAACTTTTCAATCTGTTTTGTACCAAAATCTTCTGAGTAAGCAATCCTAATAGATTGATCACTATTATGGATTGAGAAGTAGCTTTTTGAGAATGAAAAGGAAAGTTCGTTTAGATAGCTATACTTCCGCTTTGCAAACTGTTTCAAATGATTGTACTTTATTTTAATCTCTATGGTATTAGTAGCATTATTCAGTTTATTCTCTAAAAATAATGGAATATTGGAGTCTAGCTTTGGTTCCCACCTTCCATTGATCGAGACGAAACTCTTTGTTTCCAGATAAAACTGGTCAAACAACTTGCCTTTCTTAAGGAATCGATCTATCAGAGGATGCAGTATTCTTACAGAGATTTCTCTCAATATTTCTTCATTCTTTAAGACAGTTACCTCCTCACCAACAGAATCTAATCTTTGTTTTAGTAAGGC
>JBCCLI010000363.1:0-6822 GCA_039026975.1 Bacteroidota bacterium
GTAGGGGAAGGAGTAGTATTATCCCATGATATTTGACCTGTCTCATTAATGTTATTGAAGAAACTGAAAAGCTCGTAGTACTCTTTTTGGGAAATAGGATCATATTTATGGTCGTGGCACCTGGCACAGGCTAGCGTTAAGCCCATCAACCCCTCTCCTAAAACAGCGACCCTGTCAGATACATACTCCACCCGAAACTCCTCATCTACAATTCCTCCCTCCATGTTCTGGGGATGTAAGCGATTAAAACCTGTGGCGAGGATCTGCTCCTTGCTTGCATTAGGAAGAAGATCTCCCGCTAATTGCCAGGTTAGAAACTCGTCATAAGGCATATTCACGTTAAACTTCTCTATTACCCAATCTCGCCAGGGACTCATATCCCTATATCTGTCAACCTGATATCCGTAGGTGTCTGCATACCTGGCTAAGTCCATCCAGTCTGTTGCCATCTTTTCTCCATAGTGAGGAGAAGCCAGCAACCTGTCAACCTGCTTTTCATAAGCTTGCTCAGAGGTGTCTTCAGTGAATGCTCGTATATCATCTGAGGTAGGGGGAAGGCCGGTTAGGTCGAGGCTTAATCTCCTTAAGAGAAGCGTTTTTTCTGCCTGGGGAGACATCTTCAACTCATGTTGAGTCAATTCTTCCTGAATAAAATGGTCTATCGGATTCTCTACTTTATCAGGTTGAGAAACCTTGGGTAGTCTTGGTTCCTTAGGAGGAATGAATGCCCAGTGAGGTTTATACGCTGCTCCCTGTCGAATCCACTTGATGAGAACCGCCTTTTCGTGATCAGTTAAAGAGATGTTAAACTCAGGCGGAGGCATCTGAATTTCCGGGTTGTCAGTCAGGATTCTTCTGACTGCTTCTGACTGTCCCGGTTTGTGGGGAACAATAGCTATTTTCCCAATAGATTCAGGTAATTCCTGGAAAGCAGCCTCCGCAACATCTAATCTTAGTCCCGCTGCTCTTTTGTCTTTATCTGGCCCATGACAAGCAAAGCACTTATCGGATAAAATCGGCTTTACGTGAAGGTTGAAATCAACTTGTTCGGGTAACTCAGTATATACTAGCTCTACCTCGGGGGGAAGATCAGGACCACAAGAGGTAATAAGTAATAGGTAGAACCCAAAGGTAAGAATGGAAAGCCAAGTCCGATTAAGATTCCAGCGAATCATGACATGGGTGTTGGGTTGAAAATAAAGTTATAATAAGATAAGAAGTATAGCTCAAAGCAGGCTATTGGAATAGCTAGAAAAAAAGTGAACAACTAAGGAAAATGAGCTTAGGGATGAAGGTTAGAAAGGAGATGAATTTATGTTAGGGCTAAAAAAGGATGGGGGAAATAAACCAGTATAAATTTTGGATTGGAAGCCCACGGATCTACTCGGATGTCAAGTGGTTTTCGCTAAAAAATAACTAAACAAAAACTAGACATATACAATTTTCCCATTGTATGGACCATGAACTAAATGTAAATTAATTATTGACTTTGATAGAGTTAGGAAGATTCAACCACGATTTTACCTTATTATGGCTACTATTCGCACTAGACAATTAGGACTAGGTATACTCCTCTCTTTGATTTCCTGGTCGGGTTTAATCGCAAATGATGTCTATGATTTTGCGGAAGGAATCTCCCCTGTTGATCTCATGTCTCAGGTAGAGACCATCAGGTATGATTATCCGGATAGCGCCTTAAGCATGTTAGATAAAGCCTTTGCTTCCTACCTCGAAAATGGGGATACACTAAGTGCTATCAATACCCTTTTTGTACACACTAACATCAATGGTAATCAGGCCAATTATAAGGATGCTTATGACATGCTTTGGAAAGGATTATCACTAGCAGATCTTGCTGGTTTAGACCTCAAAAAATCCAGGCTGTATACAGAAATTGGCAGGTATTATAGTTTCTATAAGAAGAGAGAGAAAGCCTTGGAGTACTTTCAGATTTCTTTAGATATAAACAGAAAATTACTTGAGAAAGGGGAGATAAATGAGGCAGAGTTGGTAGATAATTATTATGCATTTTGTTCTACTTACCGGGAATTAGATGACTTTCCCTTAGCCAAGAAATACATTGATAGTTGTTTCCTCTTTTATGATAGCCAGCATAGTCCCATACCAGAACCATATTTAAAATTTGAAGCAGCTTGTATAGCCAGTGATGAGGGAGAATATGCAAAAGCACTGGAGACTTTTGAAGAACAGCATGATTGGTTTGTGCGTAATGAGCCAAGTTACTTAGTCCTGTATTACACCTATATGGGTGATGCTTATTTTGGGTTAAACAGATTCAGGGAAAGTGAAAAGTATTTTAAGAAGGCCCTCTCTATCTCCGAAAAGTATCATATGCATATAGACTTTTCTCCCATAGTCCATGAAAAGTTATCTGAGTTGTATCTGCAGGAAGGAGACTATTTGAAGGCATATAGAAGTCTCAAAAAAGTAAAAGATCTGGATGCCGAGATCTTTGATAGTAGGAGCCAGAAAAATAGGTCCTTGCTTGAAATACAGGATGCTTTCAGAATGGAACAAAAAGCCCAACAGGAGCTGATCCAGCAACAGAAGTTGGAAAGGCTGGAACACGAAAGAGATGTCTGGTTTCTTCAAAGGGTCATCACGGTGGGGGGACTTGGGTTTACCATCTTACTAGGGTTCTTGTATTTCAGCTATATAAGAGCAAGGCATAAGTCAGAAAGGGCATTGCTGAAGAAAGAGAAAGAAATGGAGCTCCAAAAAGCTAATGAAATATTGGAGGTGAAGAATAAAGAGTTGGCAGCCTCAGCCCTGAGGTTGATAGAAAAGGATGAGAGCTTGAATCACCTCAAAAATAAGATAAAGGAAGTTGACGGGAAGCTAGATGCCAGAGAGTTGAAAAAAATAGTAAGATCCATTTCTGTTAGCAATGATCAGAACTGGAAAGAGTTTCGTACCCGCTTTGTATCTGTGAACAAAGATTTTTATGATAAAATGCAGAGCAGATTTCCGGCACTTTCCCAACGAGACCTAAAACTGTGCGCCCTTATAAAACTCAACTTCTCCTGTAAGGAAATGGCTAAATTATTGGGCATATCGGTAGAGAGCGCCCATACATCAAGATATAGGCTTAGAAAGAAACTGAACCTCACCAGGGATGTCAACCTAACTGAATTTATAGCTAATCAGTAAAGATTCTCTTTGACTTGTAAAGTATAGAATGCCCTTTGCATCCTCTGTCGAGGTAATGTCTAGTAGCATTCTTTTCTTCAGCCATGGATAAAGGCTATTATGAAAATGCGATTTAGAGCACGCTAATGTTGCAAGTCAAACATAAATTGAATGGATCCGAAAAATCTTAAGGCTTTTCAATATGCCTTTATTGTGTCACTTGGAGGCTTTATTTTTGGATTAGATGCAGCCATCATATCAGGAACAGTAAGGTTCATCACCTCAGAATTCCAGTTGTCAGATTTACAGATCGGCGCCGTGGTAAGTGCCCCAGGCTTTGGGGTACTATTTGCCCTGCTGGGAGCGGGATATCTGAGCGACCACTTAGGTAGGAAAAAGACCCTTCAGTTAATTGCTGCTTTATATCTGATCTCAGCAGTTTCCTCTTCTCTGGCTCCTAATTTTTTTGCCCTGGTAGCAGCCAGATTCATAGGCGGACTAGCCTTTACCTCCCTTTCCCTTTCCTCTATGTACATAGGAGAAATCTCACCACCCAAGATGCGAGGGAAGTTTGTGGCTATGAACCAGATCAACATCGTCATAGGTTTATCTACAGCCTACTTCTTCAACTACCTAATCTTACAGGCTTCAGGACTGGAAGCAGGTTGGGTTTCTTCCCTAGGCATTGATACCCATACCTGGCGTTGGATGTTGGGAGCTGAGATAATTCCAGCCATCATATGGTTGCTTCTGCTTTTCACCATTCCTGAAAGTCCAAGGTGGTTGATGCTAAAGGGACAAACCAAGGTAGCCGAGAAGATTCTACATACTATTCAAACGCCTGAGCAAGTAAGCTCTCAGTTATCTGAGGTAAGAGAAAGTATACAGAAGGATCAACAAAAGGTATCCACCTTTGAACAGATTAGACAGTTGTTCGATCCAGCTATGCGTACGGCATTTATTATTGGCTTAGTTGTCGCCCTTGTCCAACCAATTACAGGGATAAATGCCATTATGTTTTACGCACCCACTGTATTTGAGCAGGTTGGGATAGGGACAGATGCTGCTTTTATACAAGCTGTGTATGTAGGACTGAGTAGTATTCTATTTACCCTACTCGCTCTTTTGCTCATTGATAAGATCGGCAGAAGGCCATTAACTCTATGGGGCCTCCTTTGGGTAGTGGTAAGTTTGGGCGTATGTTCTTTTGGCTTTTCTAAAGCTACCTACCAATTAACACCAGAAGCAGTCCTTCAGCTTACGGACATACCTCAGGCAGATAGGTTAGAGGAAATCGTAGGCATAAGTTATGCGAATGATGTCGCTTATAAAGAAGCCCTCATAGATGTTCTTGGACCACTGGAAGCAAAGGAATACGAAAGCCAATTAATCCAGGTGGGAGGGCATATGAATTCTACCCTTATCCTCTTAGGTATCCTCAGCTTCATAGGGGCTTTCCACTTTTCCATAGGCCCTATCATGTGGGTGATATTCTCAGAAATATTCCCTACTAGAATCAGAGGAATAGCTATTCCATTTTTTGCGCTGGTAACAAGTATCATCAGTTATCTGGTCCAGCAATTCTTCCCTTGGCAGCTATCCTTCATGGGCGCAAGTGAGATATTTTTGTTCTATGCAGGCCTATCTGGATTAGGCCTAATGGTGTTGATACGCTACTTACCTGAGACTAAAAATAAGAGTTTAGAAGAAATTGAGGTTGCCCTCAGTAAGCCCGTCAAGGCCAAGGCTGGAGCCTACTAGACTTAAACTGAACAAGCCGCTAAAACAGGGATCAGAGGGGGTGAATTATCAGCTTAATCCCCGAACTTAAAAATATCGAAAGTCCGTCTTTTACACTGAAATGACGGTATGCTAACCCTAAAAAAGGACTTATGAGTCAAAAGCTATTATCTACATTTAAAAGATGGGTATTCCTTCTGGCCCTCTTTTTACCTACTCTCGCCTTTAGTCAAATCAAGATTAGTGGGAAGGTAACAAATGCTAAAGAAGGAGAGCCCATTTCTGGTGCTACAGTACGCTTACTTGGCGGTACTACAGGCGCTTTTACTGATAATGAAGGAAGTTTCACTTTAGAAGTACCTAGCAAGGAATCTATCCTCCAGGTTTCTTACTTCGGATTTTCTCCACAAGAAGTAACAGTGGGAGATAAGGTGAGCTTTTCCTTTTCTCTCGAAGAAGACTTTGCTTCCCTTGATGAAGTAGTAGTGGTAGGGTATGGTTCTAAAAAGAAGGTAGATATCACTGGGGCTATATCGTCTATCTCTGATAAAGACTTTAAAGCCCAGCCCCTGACTAGGGTGTCTGATGCCTTGCAAGGAAGAGCTGCAGGAGTACAAGTCAATAGTACGGATGGGAATCCAGGTAATAATGCAAGAATCCGAATTAGAGGAACCAATTCTATTACAGGTCCCGGAGGACCTTTAGTAGTAGTGGATGGTGTGATCTGGGATGTAGGAGCTGGACTAGGCTCTATTAATCCTGCTGATATTCAATCTCTCCAGGTACTAAAGGATGCATCTGCTACAGCTCTATACGGATCTCGCGGTGCCAATGGTGTAATTTTAGTGACCACCAAGGCTGGAGGGAGTGCCCAACCAAAAGTGAGTTTCGATGCTTTTTGGGGCTTACAATACCTCCCGAACAAAATAGATGTAGTCGATGGAGGAACCTATGCCAGACTCGTTAATGAACAGTTAGCGGTAGGAGGAGGAGCACCCGTTTTTGGAAGTGATAGAATTGCAGAGCTGGATGCTTCAGGAGGAACTGATTGGCAAGATGAAATTTACAGGGAAGGCACAGACGCTTTACAGCAGAATTATGCCGTGTCTTTCTCAGGAAAAACAGGGAAGCTAGGGTATTACATCTCTGCTAACTATGTGGATCAGGAAGGGATCCTTCTCAATAACTTTTATGATAGACTTGCCCTGAGAAGTAACCTGTCCCTCAAGGTAAATGAGAAGTTTGATGTGGGGCTTAACCTCAGCTTAACGAGAGAACAAGCCTTTAATGGTTTTATTAGTAACCTCCTGTTTGCACCAAATGCATCAGCCCTCATTTTTGATCCTACCTCTCCCATATTTGAGGATGACGGAACACCCATTAGGTTTTCAAACTTCGGCTCTATTGGGGTTTCTCCCGTGGCAGCGGCCTTAGGTAGGGAAGATGACAGAAACACTTATACCCAGATGGCTACCTTCTTCCTGAACTATGAGCTGGTCCCTGGACTTACTTACTCCTTGACGGCAGGTTTACGAAGCCAAAACTACACCGGGACTAATTATGTAGCTATGTATGCTACAAATCAGAATAATGATGTAGTGGACATCTTTAATAATGACCGGGTGCAACTTCAGCATACCCATATGTTGCAGTATCAGGCGTCACTTGGAGAACTGCATGATCTTTCTGTGAAAGCGGTCTTTGAGGAGCAGAGTGTTTCCAGCTTTGGATCTTCCTCAAATGGAACAGGACTCCTGATCACAGATGTTAAGGTAGATAATATCGGATTTTCTAACTCTCAGTTTATTAACTCTTTCCAATCGGAGGAAGCCTTAAGGTCTTATATGGGGAGAGTAGAATATGATTTTGCAGATAAATATTTACTGACGGGAACTGTAAGAGTAGATGGCTCATCTAAATTTGCTGAAGGAA
>JBCCLI010000364.1:0-6813 GCA_039026975.1 Bacteroidota bacterium
AGAATCAGTTTTTCTGAAATAATTCTTCAGGGAGAAGCTTGATCTTCCAGATGATAAGTACATACACTACTGCGGCCCATAAGGTACTCCAATACCAGGCTAACTGAAAATATTCTCCTACCCAAAAACAGCCAGTAAGGATGATGCCAGATATAATGATTTTGGCTAGTAGCTCATAGGGAAGGGTGATGCTTAGGTGAGTAGCCGTATACCACATATATCCTATCCCCATCAGGCCCAGGCTGATCACTGTGGACCAGGCTGCTGCAATAGCCCCAAACTGAGGGATCAAAATCCAGTTCATGCTTATGTTAATCCCTATCCCTATGAATATCATCTTATTAACAAATTTTTCATAGCCCGTGGAGGTTAACAGGGTACTATAGACCATGAAAATCCCATTAATGAGCAGAGCGATAAATAGAATTTTCAAGGCCATTTCCATAGTAGATAGCTGACCGGCATTACTATTGGAGAATAAGAAGAGAAGTACCTCTCCATGGAAGAATACAAAGATGGAGACAAACATGAGGGGAAGCGCCGTTATGATTTGCCCTAATCGAAGTAGCTCATATTTCTTATCTTCCTCCTTAATGTGATAAGCAAATTTAGCAAAGATCACTGTGAGGGTAAGCCATAGATACATGCTGACAGCATCCAGCCAGCGGTAAGCTCCGGCATATAGGCTTGTCTCTACTTCACCTGCCAGTTTCTCCAGCATAACCTGATCTACCTTATCATGGATGGAGTAGAGAACAGTGATCAGCGCAAATGAGAAGCTGGCCTTCAGCACCTTACTGATGACCTGCATATTCCAATTGGGCTTCCAGATCCCGTACAGCCTGATAATGATGATGTAAAAGACGATGACAGTGATGCCAATAGACAATATTCTGGCAAGGATGAACTTCTCTACATCTATATTGGTAAGTAAAAGGACTACCACCAGAGAAACTAACAGTACCTTATCTGTGATAGACGCCCATCCATCAATGGTAAATTTCTGGAGGGCCTGAAAGTTTGCCCGCAAGAACTGTAATAGCTGATTAGCACCATGTACTAAACTCAATAGCCCTAGAAATAGTAACTCCTGGTCTCTGAATCCCCATAACCACCCTGCACCTATCATTAGAATAGGATAAATAATGGTGAGTAATACTTTAAAGCTGAGTAGATTAGGGAAATACTGTTTAATAAGTTCTGGCTGGCTGGCTAGCGTCTTAGTAGAGTATTGATTTATCCCCATATCTGATAAGGTGATAAAGAGGAAGGCAAAAGAAAGTAAGGCTGTATATTGCCCCCACTCATGATGTCCCACTACGTTATGGGCCATATTCTCCACCAATAACCATACAGGTTTAATGAGGATATTCAGCAATACAACCCAACTAATATGTTTTACTGTGAGACGAAGCATACAATGGCTGAGACTTTTTTAACGGGGATTCTCCTGCATTACGTATCTACCTGGAGGTCATTTTTTCATTAATCGCTAAATATTTATCTTTTTGTAAGATAACTCAGAATATAAGGATTATTTTTCTCCTCACTTCTACTTTCTCCCTTAAATCTTATTTCAATATAGATGGACTTTTCTACCCTCTTTCTAAGAGAAATCAAAAGAAGATTATTCGAGGAATCTTTTGCCAGACTTCGTCAGTGTTTAAGTATGCTGACTGAGGAAGA
The DNA here is from genome assembly GCA_039026975.1 of Bacteroidota bacterium. Lineage (GTDB taxonomy): Bacteria > Bacteroidota > Bacteroidia > J057 > J057 > JBCBKZ01. The sequence continues at coordinate 1,687 of JBCCLI010000364.1, forward strand.
AACATGGTATAGGCCTAACGAAAATTCAAATAGTGTGGGGAATCTCACCCTACACCTCATGGGCAATACTAAACAGTGGATCTTAAGTGGGCTTGGGAAAGAACCTGATACGAGAACCAGACAGCAAGAATTTGATGAGAGGGGACCCATACCTACTACAGTCCTGTTAGATCAGTTAGATAAGCTTGAAAAAAAATTAGACGCCTGTATCTCTTCCCTCCAACCGGAAAGTCTCACAGCCATACATGATGTACAGGTATACAAGGAGCATGGGATTTCTATTCTGGTACATGTGGTAGAACACTTCTCCTACCATGTAGGCCAAATCACCTACTATGTGAAGGCGAGAAAAAATGTAGATACACAGTATTACGGGGATCAGGACTTAGGCTAGGCCGGCCAATCATGAGCATTACCCAGGTAGGTAGAAGGACGCAGGCTACTCAGCTCTTCCTTAACGGCTTCTGACACCTCCAGGGTTTGGATAAACTGTAGGTAGTCCTCCTGTGAAAGGCTTTGTTTTCCCTGTGTAAAGGCTTTCAAGATTTCATAGGGCTGGTCAAACTGCTCTCGTCTGAGAATAGTCTGGACTGCTTCTGCCAAAATGATCCAGTTAGCTTCCAGTTCTCCTTCTACCACCTCACGATTGATAGTAATCTTGGACAGCCCCTTAAGAATGGATGTATACGCTAAATAGGCATATCCTATTCCCACCCCGATATTTCTCAAGACAGTAGAGTCAGTCAAATCTCTCTGCAGCCTGGATATGGGAAGTTTCCGAGAGAGGTATTCAAGCATGGCCGTAGATAGCCCGCAGTTACCCTCTGCATTTTCAAAATCTATAGGATTAATCTTGTGGGGCATAGTGGAAGAACCTACTTCTCCTTTGACTCGTTTTTGGAGAAAGTAATCTCTGCTCACATACAGCCAGATGTCCTGGCATAGATCTATGAGGACAGTGTTGATCCGTTTTAGGGTATCAAAAATACGGCCTAGCCCATCATAGTGCTCTATTTGTGTGGTGGGGACCGAGCGTACTAAGCCTAACTTCTCCTTCAGCAGCTTAGCAGAAAAGGTATTCCAGTCATATTCCGGATAGGCAATATAATGTGCATTCAGGTTGCCTGTAGCCCCTCCAAACTTAGCGGGGAAGGGATGACTGTCAAGTTCCTGTAGAAGATCCAGTAACCTGTTAACAAAGACTGCTATTTCTTTACCCATGGTAGTAGGTGTAGCTACCTGACCGTGCGTACGAGCTAACATAGGAACCGTTTTCCACTCAGATGCTTTTTGGCTTAGTAAGCTTATTAGCTGTACTAAAGTAGGAAGAACTTCCTGCTCCATGCCCTCTTTCAGCATGAGGGGAATGGCCGTATTATTAATATCCTGGGAGGTCAACCCAAAATGAACAAACTCTTTCTTCTTTTGCAGACCTGCTAATCCAGACTGTTCAATGGCTTCCTTAATGAAGTATTCTACTGCCTTGACATCATGATTAGTGACGGCTTCAATTTTTTTAACCTTTTCTGCCTGCTCCGGCGTAAAATCTGTGTAAATACTTTCCAGGAAGGTCTTCTCTTCAGAAGATAGGGTAGATAATGGGGCTAAATTAGTCTCACAAAGGGCTAGCAAGTATAGAACTTCTACCCTTACTCTGTATTTGATGAGGGCATATTCTGAAAAATACTGTCCCAGAGTTGATACCTTTTTATGGTACCTGCCATCTAAAGGTGAAATAGCTGTAAGAGAATGTAAGGACATAAGAGATGAATTGATAGAACAGGAGACTCTTACTTAAAGGGCACGAAAGGAATACGTAATCCTATCAATGACTGGCATTCTTTCACAGTAAACATCATAAGGCATCCATATCACCAGCTGGAAAAAGTGGGTATCACTTTCATAGACAGCTACTCTGTAGTAGAGCTCGTACATGACATCATTATAGAAGCTTAATGCAAAATAATCTCCAGCTTTCCCTCTGTGGTCTCCCACACTTTGGAACTTTTGGCTAGAAACCAGGCTCATGGAATCTATCTGTCCGAAAACTGTATTTTCGACAAATTTGTAATAGCCCTCAAGTTTTAATCGCCTTCTGTTAATTTCTCCGAGATTAGCTTTGGCATCTTCCATCCCCAACACATAAAAGTCCTCATTTTTATCATAGAATTGTAGGCTGGCATAATCATGCATATCGTACCCTTCATTCAGATTGGAAGGAAGTTGAAGGGTATATAACTGGTCAATGCTTACTGGCTCCAGCTCCCACTCAGTTTTTTCGGACTTGCACCCCAGAAAAATGAGTATACAGCAATATATACATATGTACTGTTTCACACTGCTAATATAGAATGTTTTATGGGAAAGTGTATCTATGTGGGCTTCTTGAACGTATTACATATGGGCATTATGTACTGTAAACTTTTATGTTAGAGAAAGTTAGTTAACAGCATCTTTTGGAAAAAGGTCATCTTTAATTCCCGAAAAACAACAATACTCATACGGTTTTCGTCGTTTATATAATCGTATAATTTTCACTTTTTAGCGCCTGTAGGCGTATATTCACCCTGAAATAATTACATTTTTTTAAAACAGATTTCAGCTTTCAAACAGGGATGCAAAAAGTTTTTTAGGCTACCTTGTTAACCATCGGGAAATCTAAGAATTTTTAGCGATACTCAATTGTATAAATTAGCCCGATAGACGCTTATTAATTAAAGTCATAATGAAGAAATTCATCCTGCCTGAAGAAAAACTTAATGAACTTGCTCAGCAGAGTAGTGAGAGATGGATTGATGGCCACTATTTCAATCAGGGTGTAGTCAATGGAGAGGAACTTAAGCAATTTACTGAATACCCACAGGTGAATAGATTCCTGCTATTCCAGGTTTTCCAGATTTGGAATATGCAATTGAGTAAGCTTAAACATCCTTATTTTGACTTCAGTGCTAAGGAAATCCAAGACACCCTCAAGATTCTTCGTAACCAGCTTTCTCAACACATCACCATAGATGAGAAAGAATTCAAGCCTATGCTTAGGCGGGCAGTAGCGAATAACATCAAGCTACTTACAGATCCTTATGAAGCATTTACTACATTTTTCTTTGCTAATAAGGATGAAATCAGCCTGGAGCTATTTGAAAAGCATGCACCCTTCTTTTCAGATTTCGATTTTATCGTAAACAGCATTCTCAGGTATCACCAAAAGAATAACCTCCCTCTTGTCAAAAAAGAGATCTTTTTTGATAAAATGGATAAGGTGATTAACCTATACAACAGCAAAAGCAACTCTAATATAGAGTCGTACCGTGATGAACTTTTCCAGAAGCTAGTCAATAGAAGGCTTAGTGAGGTGATGGAAGAAGCTTATTACGAGGAGAATCTTAAGCAGCAAAAGCAGCAAGAAGAGAAGGCACAGCAAGAGGAAGAGGAAAGAATAAAGCAAGAGGAAGAGTTACTCGTCAAGCAGGAAGAGGCAAAGAAAAAGGAAGAAGAAGAGACAAAAAAGGCCAGCTTATTTGACACATTGGCGCCTGCGAATGATATAGTATTTGATATTGATGAGTCTTTGGATCTTGATACACCTACAGATCCAGCTCCCATCCCAGTCAGTCCACCTCCTGTTGTGGAAGAGCCAGTAGTGCAGGTTGAGCCTCAAGCGCAAACGCCGCTGACGCCAGCACCGGAGCCACAAACTGAGCCTATCAGCATGGAAAGCACCCCTCCCCCTACCCCAATAGTAGAGGTAGCTCAAGAGGAGATTTCCGTCAATGGCCACTATGAAGCTCCTGTTGAAAGCACAGTGCAGGATATGTACCAGCATCCTACAGCTGAAACACCACCACCTGTGCAAGAGCAGCTATTTCCACAAGAAAAGGAGGAGACAGTTCTGGATGAGCTAGAAGTAGAAAAGCCAAAAACTATTTTGGATTCTCTATCTACCAATCCTCTTAACGGAGATGGTACTCATCAGAAGCAGGAAGAATCGAAAGAAACTACGGCTTCCTTTCTGGATAGGTTTTTAAATAGTAAGCAGGATGCCCCTGCTCCTACTCCAGAACCTACTCCGGTAGCTGAGACGCTACCGCCAGTAGTGGAAGAAGTAACACCTGCCCCTCAGCCAGCTCCCGTAGCCATGGGACCTGAAATGGATATGGGTACTGATGCTAAGCCTCGTACCATAGGTGAGCAGTTCTCGCAGCAGCAGAACCCTCAGTCTAACATCCATGAAAGCTTGAATGGTAATGGAAGCAGGAAAATAAAGCTTAATGAGATTCCCATCCATAAGCAATATCAGTATGTGCAAAAAGTATTTGAAGGCAACAATGTCAGGTTTAGAATCATTGTTGACAAAATCAATAATGCCGTAGATAAGCTGGAAGTAGAGGAAATTCTCAAGAAATTTGTCTTAAATAATGACACTGTAGATCAGAATGACGGAGTGGTAAAGGAGTTCCTTACCCTCCTGAGAAACAGATTCTAGAAATATTTGGATGCATAGAAAGAGGAAGTACACTAAGTGGGGCTTCCTCTTTTTTTATGTCTCATTCCTAGCAAGCCGATCTCATGAGTTACTTTAACCTAAGGTAACAGAAACATCATACTGCTGCAGGTTCATGTTAGCGCAATGTTCACCTGAGAGAGATCGGCAACTCCTCTGGGCTGATTTGATACCTGAGGCTATCCATGCTAATAAGCCTCATTGCTAATAAGCCTCACTTTTAATAGCCAACCCCAATAAGCCTTATCCCTCCAATGTAACTCTACAAGCCTCTCTTATGAATGAGAGGAAATAAGAAATAGATATGTATATTTTGATCCTCTATGGGCCCTAAAGCTTCTGCCCTAATACAGAAGCCCTGTAGGAATAGAAATTGATCATAATGCTAAGGAGAATGGTGAAGTTCAGTAAAGAGGACCCCCCGTAGCTAAAAAATGGCAAGGGAATCCCTATTACAGGAACAAGTCCTATGGTCATCCCCACGTTTACTACCACATGAAAGAACATAATAGCCAGGACAGCATAGCCATAATAGAGAGAAAAGGAGGTCTTAGAGTTCTCTGAAAGGTGTTTAAGCCGCCATATGAGAAAGAAGAATAACAATATTACAAAACTACTCCCTAGCC
>JBCCLI010000365.1:0-6793 GCA_039026975.1 Bacteroidota bacterium
TGATAGCAATGGTTACTACCAAGCCTATGATGACAGGCCACATGACTTTTTTAAAGGAAAAGTTTTTAAAGAGGTCGGGTATTTGCTGGCTCATGAATGGATGATAATCCGAGTATACTGCTTTCCTATGTATGTAGGAGTACTTTCCAAACTAATAAGGTACGAGAGAGGAAACCAACTTTACAAGTCTTAACGGTCAATAAAGATACAGGTTCTGACGCTCACCTCTTTTCTTTGCGTCTTAGCGACTTTGCGTGAAAATCTTACCCTACAGGTCCAGATCTGGTCTGATCATGTTGGACATATCTTTATAAAGCTGTTGCCAGTCAGGATGTTTGCTAAGCATCTCTATATGTTTTTCCAGGGTAGGATGGTCCGCTCTTATGGCCGGTCCGGTTTGCGACAATTCAGGTCCATCTTCAAAAGCTTTCTTCAGTAACTCCATGATAAGGGGCTTGTAAATATTAAATCCTTCCTCCACCTGATTCGGGACCATATCTGCTGCTATCCTGAAGAGATGATTGGGGAAGTTACAGGCAAAGACGCCGCCTGCATGTATACGCAAGCGCTCCTCTGAGTTAATGTACTGAACATTGCCAGAAACCGCCTGGGCTATGGCTTCCAGTTTAGGCATGACTGTTTCTTCACCTTCCAGCATGATGGGGATGCCTTCCATGTGGCTGATCTTATGGTGGGTAAATATCTGTAAGGGGTACCAAACCGCGGTAGGGCCCTGCCAGTCAGATAGAGCAGATATAGGGGTACTTCCTGAGCAGTGAACTAGGGTAGCCTCAGATTGGGGGAGGGCGGCAGTTACCTCTTCTATGGCCTGATCAGGGACAGTTAACAGCAGGTAATCTGCTTGTAGGTGATCCTTTTTTACTTGAGAAAGGGCAATGGCCTCAGAAATGTCATATGCTTCAGTGAAGGTTTGGGCTTTACTGAGCTCTCTGCTGATGACAGAAGTAATGTGTACGCCAACCTGCTGAAAGTGATGAATGAGGCTCCAGGCAACATTGCCAGCCCCTATGAACGTTAAAGATGTGTCTGAAAGAGAATTCATAGGGGAACTTGGAAAAGTCTCCCTTTAGGTGCAAATTTAGAGTCCTTTATTTGGGATGTTAGCTCAGTTGGTTTAGAGCGCTGCCTTGACAGGGCAGAGGTCATTGGTTCGAATCCAATACATCCTACGAATGAATGAGAGAAGTTGTGAGGTGAATATATAGCATCTTGCTACATGCATCTCTTTCCTACCAGTATCAAATATTTCAGGAAGGTAGCCAATTGGAAGATTGATGGACAAAATCTTCAATAGCAATCAGTTCTCGATCGGTATTCTCTAGGTTTATGATTTCATAAATCAATAGGTATGGAAACCCCTTAACTGATTTAGCCCTGAATGATCGATAGCGGACTTCACTGCCTTTTGGATAACTTTTAGTGAATTCTAGTGCATCACTAATTGCTACAAGTAAGTGTCAGAGCCCCGACCCGCTTTTCCTTTCTCCAGCCTTACAAAAGCTTCATTCATAGCCTTCTCTGCTTCAGGAAAAATTTCCAGGCTATAATCCATTCGATTTGTTAATCTGCTTTAAAACTTTGCCCCAGCTTTTCCCTCGTTCTCCTTCATGAATACGTGAACTTATTGCATCAAGTCTATTTTTCTGCTCTTCATCAGGTAGCCAGTTCGACTCTTCCTCGACTTTTAGTGACTCCGCGATTGCCTGTATAATTAACAGTCGTTCTGCACGAGGTAATTTCAATATTGGGGCTAAATCTATGCTCATAACCTAATATACGAAATAGAAAGAAATTAGGTGAAAAGCTATTGTCATGAATACCATTTTTGATGGAATTGCACACTTATCATTTTGAGAAGAGATCATCTATAATCATCTTACTGATATGATAGCTTGGTAAGCAAAAGTTGGTTTAGAGCGCTGCCTTGACAGGGCAGAGGCCACTGGTTCAAATCCAGTACATCCTACTACTTTTCCCTCTGCACTATCGCACTCAATAATTTCCGCATACCATTCCACTCACAGGTACTGTCATTTACCAGGACTTCTTCCTTCATAAAGGTCAAGGTGTAGGAATCCACAGAGGTACACATGCCCTCATGAGTAGGCCTTGAAAGAAGTTCCTCTGTAAAGACCATGATCTTTTCTATTTGGCTCTCAGTTAATGAATAGGTGATCTGCTGTGATTTGTTCTCTTGAACAGTTAGTTCAGCTTTTTCTTGAGAGAAAGTAAGAACCTTCTTTTCATAGTGAAAGCAGCCTGAGGTGGTAAATTCCAGCTGCCATTCTGTGGGAATTACTTTTTGGGCATTCAACTCAGGTAAGGGTACTCTTTCTGGATAGGCATCTACCACTACGCCCAATTCTTTTGGGTCTCTTGCATCCTGCGCAAAAGAGAAAAGTGGGAATAAGCCTATAAGTAACAAAAGGTAAACATACTTTCTCATGCTTGTAAGAGGGCAATTGTGGAAGAATTTCATAATTGAGGGAAGTAAATGTATTAACGTGTTCCTTAAAAGGTCGTTGAGGCTCTCGAAACGACAAAGGTAAATGGAACAAATCAACACCTCAACAACCTCAGTGTCCGTCCTCTAAAGAGGATTTCCATAAGGATTAAATAGGGACTCGCAAACCTACACCTCACGCTAGATTCCGTTTGACCCGCAGGCCATACTCATAGGCCCAACGGAATGACGGTGGATTTTTTGACGGAGTTAGTTATGGGACTTGGCTAAGAGCCATAAAAAGAGCCCTTTGAAGAAAATTCATCAAAGGGCATATACACATAAAATCGAAGTTTTCTTACCAAAGCCAGAATAGAACGGCAAATATCAGCATCACTAATAGTACCATCTGATACAAGTAGTTCTGGTACCATGGAAGAGATTCTGTTCCCTCCGTAATGGTAGTAGGCTCATAGGTCAGCCCTGTTAACTTATGCACATCCGGCGGGGAGGTCATTAAACTTACTCCGATGAATATTGTGGTACAGATGGCAAAGTGTAAGCCCACATTAATGGTGTAGTGAACATCCCATAAACCACGTTCACCTGCCAGGAAGGTAATGATCCCCAGAGTAGTTCCCACTAATAGCGTCCAAAAGGCTCCATCTCCATTACCTCTTTTGAAGAATACTCCTACCAAAAATATGACTGCTATGGGGGGAACTATGATGGAAAACATCTGCTGTAAGTACGCCCATAAACCAGAGAAATTCTGAATTTGGGGTGCCCATAATGCAGCTATAACCATCAATACGATGGTGGTTATTCTCCCATATTTAGCTATGTCTTGCTCACTTAAGTCCTTCTTCATAGGCTGGATAAAGTCTATTACCACCAGGGTAGAGGAGGAGTTCAGGGCAGAGTCCACGGAGGAGAGAATGGCTGATACCAGTCCTGCCAGTACCAGTCCCACCATGCCTATGGGAAGAATTTCCGTAACCAGGGTAGGGAATACAGCATCACTATTCTCAAGGCCAGGATATAAGCTTACGGCCATAGCACCAGGAAAAACCATAATGAAGAGCGGGATGATTTTGAGAAAGCCCGCCAGAATAACGCCCCAGCGAGCATGATTGAGAGACTTAGATCCCAGAATTCGCTGGACAATGTATTGGTTAGTGGACCAGTACCAAAATCCCAGCAAAGGAACGCCCATGATGAGTCCAGGCCAGGGGAGAGCTTCATCTCCTATGGGCCTGACTACTGAGAAATGGTCTTTGGGCACGCTACTGACTACGGTATCCCATGAAAAGTCCAGTTGCTCAAAAACCAGGTAGGTGAGTACCCCACAGCCTACGATAAGAATAATAGCCTGAATGGCATCTGTATATACTACGGCTTTCAGTCCCCCAAAAGCCGTATATATTCCGGCTATAAGGGCCAGCATGATGGAAGTCTGCCAGAGGGGAAGTTCAGGGAAGAAGAACTGCAGGACTAAAGAACCTGCGTACAAAGCCCCTGCCGTATCTATCATGATGGTACTAAAAATGGTGATAGAAGAAAAAATGACCTGAGATCTCCTATCATACCTTTTCAATAAAAATTCTGGAATAGTGGTAATCCGATTTTTCAGATATAATGGGACAAAAATGAGGGCGGCTATGATCAGAGGTAAACCTGACATCCATTCATATACAGAGTTTACAATGCCGGTAGAATAAGCTGCTCCTGATAATCCTATGATGGTGGAACTGGAAATATTAGAGGCAAAAAGGGATAGGCCTATTAAGCCCCACCCAAAGGATCTACCCCCTAGAAATAGCTCATCACCTGTGGTAGTTTCTCTGGAAATGAATAAACCTATGGCCAGCACAAGCACAAAATATCCTATCACTATGCTTATGTCCAGGGTGGAAATAATAGTAGTATCCATTAGTCCTTCTTGTTTGTTAGTCGAATGATCCCATTGGGGGGACAGATTACGTTTTCAAGGCTATTCTGAAAGGCGAGCGTATGCTTATCTACCATTTCCCCAAAAATATTTACTACTTCAGCTGTCCATGCTGAGCTTTCTTCTGCCATTAAGATGATGGCTTCACTCATCTTTCCGTTGATAATATCTATTTGGCTACAGCCTGTGGGTAACTGCAGGGGAATATCCTCATATAGACCGAAAATAATCTTGTCACTTCCTGCCGCAGATAAATAGGGATAATTGGAGAGAGGTTTAGCGGCAGTGAATTGTCCGTCAAGAAGGATGTTCCTATTTTCCAGCCAGTATTTGGTGAAAAATTCAAGCATGCTTAGGGTATCCTTATCCTGTCTGGACAGTCGGAGGGAAACCTGAGGTACTGAGAAAATGGTACTGGTGAGTTGGAGGGCAGCTACTTCCAGGGGTTCTTCCTTATTCCAGGTGATCATATCTGCATGCACAGCCGACTCACCACAAATAAGTTTCGCATCGGTAGTCCTAACCCTGTTCATCAGGCTGTCATTAGGGCAGTCAAACGCTCTGAACATATTTCCCAGGTGGCGTAAGGTTGGGCTGATGAATTGTTGGCGGAATTCTATCAGCACATCTGGTTTTATGACTACAAGGGCATCTCGAATTTCAGAAATCAGCCGCCAGCTACCTTCAGAAACGGAGATAGTATCTCTACCATTGAGATGGGTTAACTCTGTTTCAGGATAAATCTTAAAGTCGTCAATGAAGTCCAGCTTAAATCCGTCTATTCCCCAATCCTTTAAGGCATGTGCATAGTTATCCACCAGATATTTACGCACCTCAGGGAAGCGAGGATCAAATACAGGTGCCCACGGGTGATTTTCTGTGAGAAATTTCCCCTGAAACCGCTTATAAGCTTCTGACTTTATGCCACAAAAGGGGACGGAGTACCAAAACATAATTCCCATGTCCATGTCATGGACTTGTTGGACAAAGGAACTTACGTCTCGCAAGCCATCTGGCTGCCAATCTCCTGTATAATCATAGCCTCTTCCATCATCATTGGTTTGCCATCCATCATCTATAATGATGAGCTGATATCCAAGGGTTTTAGCTATTCGGCACTCCTCCAGCAAAGCTTCTTCCTCCAGGTCCTGATGAAAGGAATACCAGGTGGAGTATAGCGGTTGACGAGCCAGGTCCGGAACGGGTGCAGTGGAATATTCTCCCGTTTGCAGAATCCAGTCTGCAGTAGCCTTGATACTGTCTCCAAAGTTAACTGATGCAGAATTGATATAAATTTTTGTTTGGTAATCTCCCTCTGTTTTGGTGGCAGTAAAAAAGTGAAGGCTACAATAGAAGTGGTTATCCTCTTCCCTCAAGCCTGATTCCAACTTGATTTCATTAACTGTATCAGCGCATCCAAAAGTGTGAATATTCTCATCAGTATGCCCAAACAGACATAGGATGGGGGCATCAGTTGAAATAGTAGAGGTAAGCTGTGGACCTTCCCAATCAGGCCTAAATCTCTTATCGAGTATATTATTAGCAGCCCAGGAGCCTTTCACACCTATAGCTTTTACTTTCCAACTTACAGCAAGGGGGGTATCCGTACAGGCTTTAGGTACAAAAAGCTCATAAATCTTAACCCCATCTTTTTCTTCTACAAGGCTAAGGGAGGCATCTTTACTCCTTTCTCCAAAAAGACTGGGCTGGTAATCAATGATCTTTTTTCTGTCCACTACTATCATAACAGTATTGCTTTACGTCTCTAGTTAGTTGTAAGAGGATCATGGGTCCTTTGGACCATATTCCTCTGAATGGTTTGTTCAGACCTGGTGAACATGTGGGTTTGGGTATCTACATCCCAGGTATAGCTCTGACCTAATTTCCTGATGATAGTTGAGAGATGCTTTCTCAAGTGGTGAATCTGGAAATATAGCCACCCCGTCCTTCTAATGAAGAAGTCCTGCGGATAATAGATAGACTCATAGGCTGTACAATAGTCAAGCTGGGCTTCCACTAGCTTAGTAGCTAGTTCTCCTTCTTGGTTTGTAAGCGCTTTTTCCAGGATAGGAATGGCATGTTTTCCATAGGTAGTCATGAGATAGGATACCTGGAAATGTGTCAGACCTTCTTCCCTGTATTCCTTATAGAGGGAATTAATGAGGGTCTTATACTCCTGATAGTCTGTGAAAGGCTCAGCGTGAATGAGGAAATTTTTGGTTTGACAGGGGGTAAAAGGGATATCAGTAAGCCTTTTCATGCATAGGTCCACTACCCTTTTCGCCATTTTACGAAAACCTGTCAGCTTCCCACCTGCTATGGAGATTAGACCTGAGTCAGAGATAAAGATTTCGTCTTTTCTGGAAAGCTCAGAGGCA
>JBCCLI010000366.1:0-6732 GCA_039026975.1 Bacteroidota bacterium
CAGCACCTCTATGTCGGGATCTACCCCATAGCCTTCCTTAAACCAGCTGCCGTCCGGATTATACATACGGAAGGTAGGGACGGTAACCACTCCTCCATCTACAAGGGAAGGCGCCCCTGAAATACCAATCAGTCCTCCCCAGGTTCTCCCACCAATGAGGGGCCCTAAGCCCGCTTTTTTGAAGTAATCAGGGAAGGCATCTCCTCCGGACCCTGCCCAGCCATTGATGAGCATGGCCATAGAACCGAAGTTGGCTACCGGCGGCCACTGCCAGTTCTTACCATCACGCACCGCCCAGTAGGCAAGGGGTTTGCGGTTCAGCAATTCAATGAATCTATCAGGGATCTGCCCCCCATTATTAAAGCGCTCATCTACTATGAGGCCTTCCTTATTCCACTGGCCGTAGAACATGCGCACCAGCTCATTTTGCCCTCCTATGCCTGTACTGGGGACGTAGATATAGCCTATCTTTCCGTCAGAAGCCTCATCTACCCGCTTGCGGTTACTTTCTATCCAAGCCAGGTTTCTTAGGCGTGTTTCTCCTCTCAGCGTTTTCAGGAGGACGGTTCGGGAACCCTCCCATGTGGGGGTGCTATTGACGGTCAACTCTACGGTTTTTCCGGCGAGCCCTTCAAAGGCGGCCCAGGGATCTGTAACTTGAGAGAGCGGCAGGCCATTTACCGCCAAAATAACGTCTCCTTCCTGCACATTAATGCCTGGCTCATCTAGGGGAGAACGCACCTCATTATCCCAGTCTGCGCCACGGATGATCTTTTTAATGGCAAAGTAGTCTCCTTTTTTCTCCCAGTCTACGCCCAGGTATCCTACGGCTTTTCGTTCGGGCGTTTCCTGGTCTCCCCCTCCGCGGTAGGTATGGGAAGCATTCAATTCTCCTATCATTTCTCCTATCAAGAAGTTGATATCACTTCTGCTGGTGGCATCTGCTACTAGCACCCCATACTGTTCCCGGACGGCATCCCAGTCTACACCATGCATTTGCTTGTCATAGAAATAATCCCGCTGAAAACGCCAGGCATCATTGAATATTTGTTTCCATTCTGCCCGCGGGTTCAGCATCATCTCCATCTCTCCCATGGCCAGGGTTTTCTCCATCTTCTGTTCAGGTTTGACCTCCACTATGCCCATCTGAGAACCCTGGCTAACCAGGAGCTTCTTTTTATCATGGCTTAGCTGGTACATAGAGACATTAGCCATGATGGTCTTTTCTTCCTTTTCCTCTACATCAAAATATTTAAGCTTACTCTCTCCGCCTCCACTGCCTGAATTAGGATAATGCATAAAGAGCACCTTTCCTTCTACCGCTGCCAGCCTACCCATATTCCCTGCAGCTGGTGGAAGCACGATTAATCTGCGTTCGAAGTTGTCAAAGTCTATCTTTACTACCTTTCCTTTTTCCTCCTTTTCTTCGTCATCCTCTTCCTCTGGCTCTTCTTTTTCTACCTTAACAGCCACTGTATCATTCTCCGCAGCCATGGGAGAAGCTACCTCCTTCCTGAGCGTAATCATGGCAAGCTGAGTAGCATTAGGGTAGCTCCAGCCATTGTCAAAGTCGCTGTAAACGGGCCGAAAGGACCTATTGGTGATCAGATATAGGTACTTCCCATTAGGATCAAATGTGGGAGACATATCAGAGTAGAAGCCAGAGGTAGCCTGAGTAGAGGTCTTACTTTCACTATCATAAAGGAAAATGGCAGCGTTTCCATTATCAAGTGTTTTATGATATGCCAGCCACTTACTGTCAGAAGACCAGTCTGCCCGCCAGTTCCGTAATCCTCCTTCAAATAGGTCCATATGCTGGTCTACGCGTACCGTAGTATTCGTCTGCATGTCATACATGCGGACCGTCATGGTCTGGTCTACAAAGGCCAATTTCTTACTGTTAGGAGACCAGAAAAGACTGTAGCGGAATCCGGGACCCAGGTTGGTAAGCTTTTTCTCCGTACCTCCGTTGGTGAGGTCCCTTACCGTTAGCTCATACTCTCCTGACTTATCACTCCAGTAGGCAATGTGCTTGCCGTCTGGCGACCATGCCGGGAAACGCTCAGCAAAACCCGAGGTATTGGTAAGATTTATCACTATGCCTTTTTCCGCAGGGACAGAAAAGATTTCCCCTCTTGCCTCTACTACTACCCGATTTCCATCCGGAGAAATCCCTGCATTTTGTACATAGTCTTCTACACTTTCTTTTGAAGGCTTCACGGACACTAAATCTGTAATAACCGTGATGGGCACCTCCTTATATTTTTCATCACTCAGGTCCATGAGATATAATTTCCCTCCTGCTTCAAAGACTATTTCTTCTGGTCCTTGAGAAGGGAAATGGACATCATAATCAGTAAAGAAAGTTACCTGCCTGTTTTCTTTTTTATCCAGGTCATAAGCCCATATGTTAAAGCGCTCGTTGGCTCCATTATCAGACAGGTAATAGATCTTGGAACCCACCCACATGGGGAGTTCATCATTAGCTGTATTGGTAGTGATATTTTGGGATTCCATGCTTTCCAGGTCGAAGAGCCACACATCTGCCGCTGTTCCACCTCTGTAGCGTTTCCAGGTTCTGAAGATCCGAGACCGATCTGTATAGGCAATCTTTTTCCCATCTGGGGATAAGCTGCCAAATTCACCATAGGCCATGGGAAGCTTCTCAGGTAGGCCTCCGTCTTTGGCAATCTTATAAAACTGAGAGAAACGCTGTTTGCCGCTATTCATGGAGGAGGTAAATAAGAGGGATTGTCCATCTGGATACCAGTCCAATAAGCGATCTGTCATGCCATGATGGGTAACCCTTGCAGGAATACCTCCCATGACAGGCAGGGTATAGATGTCTACATTGCCATCATAGTTTCCAGAGAATGCAATGGTAGTTCCATCTGGGGAAAAGCGGGGAAATAGCTCATTTCCCTTAGGGGAGGTAAGTTTGGTAGCTGTACCTCCTTCCTTAGGCACTATCCAGATATCTCCTCCATAATTGAAGGTGATTTGGGTAGCTGACACATCTGGATATTGGAAAAGACGTGCACTAATTTGGGCATGTAGCCCTTGACCCAACAAACAAAGGGTCAGGATGAAAAATGATGATTTCATAAACAGATAGTAATAAGGTACATATGGTTAGTGGGAAGTGTGGATATTCCCATAGTTAGGTTTCTCCTAAATTACGGTTTTTTAGGGTCTTTACATTACCTTTTGTATAATGGATTTCAGGAAAAGGTATCCTTACCTTTTAGCATGGCTAGCATTTTCCTATTCCGCCTTCACGGATATTTCCATAGTTTCTATTAGTAGACCCTCAAGGAGTAGGTAAAGACTTTAGGGGAGAAGGTTTCCAGTTAGTCCCTAAAAAAGAAGGTTGCTTACTCACCTACCAAGGTCAAATCAAAAGATCTGTAGGGAGTCTGGTTATCAAGTGAGAAATAAAGATCAACTCCCCCCATATTAGTATTTTTCTCTTTTCTTTGTGCCCTATGCAGGAGGTAGATGCATTCAAGGATTTTTACCAATTGTATGCAGAGATGGTATATAATCTCTGTTTGAATTACCTCCAACATCCGGAAGAGGCTGAAGAGGCCACACAGGACGTCTTTGTAAAAGCTCACCAGAAGTGGGACGGCTTTCGGGAGGAGGCTAAAAGGAAGACCTGGCTCTACCGTATCACCATTAATCAGTGTCTGGATATGCTCAAAGCTCGCAGGCGGCAGAAGCGTTTTGGGATACATACGGAAATAGTAGGGATAAACGCTTCTGAATTCAGGCATCCTGGCATCTTACTGGAGGATAAAGAAGCCCTGGAAACCCTTTTCCAACAAATCAATGCCTTGCCTCCCAAGCAAAAAACGGCTATCATACTGAAATATGTGGAAGGGATGACCCTGAAAGAGATGGGAGAGATCATGAAGTTGTCCCCTAAGGCTGTGGAGTCATTACTAAGTAGGGCCAAAGCTGGATTGAAGAAAAAAAGAAGCTAATCGAAGGATTTGAATACATAAATCGTCAAAAGAAGTACAATGAAAGAAGAAGACTTAGCACCCTTAGCAAGAATCCAGAAGGTAGATCCCCCCCCATTTCTGTATACACGTATAGAGGCTCGGCTGCGGGCGGGTATGGAGGAAGTAGTTCCTGTGAGATGGATAAGGCTGGCCCTGGCAGGATTTGTAATGTTAATGCTTGTGAACATATGGTTGGTGCAGAACCGACTGAGTTATTCGCAGATAAGTGGAGAAAACATAGCTGTGGCAGGGACAGAAGTAGAATTATATCTCTCTAACCAGTTGTACAATGAATAAGGTAAAGGTACTTAGCTGGGCAGTGGTAGGCTTACTGGTACTAAACACACTAGCCATTACTGCCCTTATCCTGGGGCGGCCCGGTGGGCCGTTAGGTCCACCCAGCTTGCATCCCTCAAACGCAAAGCCAGTCGACAGAGTGATTCGCCAGCTCGGCTTTGATCATAGCCAAGCGGATGAGCTGTCTATTCTCATAACCACCCACAAGGAAAATATACAAGGAAAAGAAGAGATACTGCGCGACTTAAGAATCCAGATGTTTTCGCTTTTAGCTACCACCTCCTATGAAGCTCGTGAGAAGCTTATGGAAGAAATAGCCACTATTCAGCAAGAAATAGAGGAGATTCACTTTCAACATTTTCTATCTATCAAACAGCTTTGTAAAAAAGAACAGCTCCCTGCCTACCATGAGTTGGTCAAAGAACTAACAAGCTGGGCTTCGAGAAATCCTCAGGCTACCCCCCCCAGACGGTAGATAGCCTATCAACAGCCTCTGATTTACAGATAAAACTAGAAGGATAGCTAACAATCAGGGGGGGTAATATTCTCTAGATAAAAGAACCAGAGAGAAGTTTCAAATGTGAATATCTACAGCTTCTGTGGTAATAGAGATGGCCGCAACAGGAAGATTATCCTATTTTCTGTATATCTTGAGAAAAACGTCAACTTCTATGAAAAAACGCTTCATTCTTATGCTATTGATGGGCTGGATTTGGGTAAGTCCCGCTCAGGCTCAGCTACATAAAAACCCTAACAAGGCCGCTGTCATTGGAAGTGTAGACAATAAGAAAGCCCAATTGTCAGCACTTAGTGACAAGATCTGGTCCTACGAGGAAGTAGCTTTTCAGGAAACCAAGTCGGCCAAAGCCTTGGCAGAATATGCCAGGGAACAAGGATTTGTAGTCAGGACAGGCGTAGCCGGTATCCCAACTTCTTTGATAGCAGAATATGGCTCAGGTAAGCCTATCATTGGGATTTTGGGCGAGTTTGACGCCCTTCCTGGTCTATCCCAGAAACCTGTTCCTACCAAAGATCCCCTGAATGAGGGATCAGCGGGACATGGATGTGGTCATAATCTCTTTGGAGTTGCTTCCCTGGGAGCGGCTACCGCTATTAAAGAACTCATAGAAGAGGGGAAACTCACAGGAACCATTCGCTTTTATGGAACGCCTGCAGAAGAAAAGTTCTTTGGGAAGTTGTGGATGGTGCGGGAAGGGCTGTTTGATGATGTGGATGTAGTCATGGACTGGCATCCGTCTGCAGAAACCAAAGCCAATGTACAGAAAGGCCTGGCCCTGGTAGATTTTATGGTGGAGTTTTACGGACAAGCTGCCCATGCTTCCGGTGATCCCTGGAATGGGCGGTCTGCTTCAGATGCACTGGAACTATACACCACCGGCATTAATTATTACCGGGAGCATATAGAACCTACTGTGAGAATCCACTACCACATACAGGATGGGGGACAGGTAGTTAATGTGGTTCCGGACTACAGCAGGATTTGGACCAGGGTGAGAGATACCCGTAGAGCTGCTATGGAGAAAGTCTGGAAGCGAGTAGAAAAAATAGCTGAGGGAGCTTCCATTATGGCAGACGTGGATTACAAAATCAGCTTAATCTCAGGCGTCCATGAGGTGCTGGTAAATAGGACTGGCGCTGCCCGATTACAGACTAATATAGAGTTTCTAGGAGGTATCACCTATACAGATAATGAACAAATATTTGCCAGAAAAATTCAGGAAGCCACTGGGAAAGATCAGGTAGGATTAATTTCTCAAATTAAGCCTATGGAAGAAACTATAGAACATCCCAGAGGTGGATCTACTGATGTAGGAGATGTTAGCTGGGTAGTCCCCACGGTGAGACTAAGTGCTACTACCGCACCCAAAGGAACCCCTTGGCATTCATGGGCAGTAACTGCCTGCGGTGGTATGTCCATAGGGCATAAAGGCATGTGGTACGCCTCTAAAGCCATGGCAATGACTATGGTAGACTTCTTTGAAGATGCCCAGCTAAGAGCAGATATTAAGCAAGAATTTCTGGAGAGAAAAGGAAATTATGAGTATAAAGGTATAGTTCCGGATGGACCTCCCCCCATAGGCGCTAACTAACGAAATAGGCTATAGAATTTCGTTGGAATCCGCTGATTCACTGATTAAACTTGAAATGACTATCTGTGAATTCCTCTGTAAATTAAGGGTAGCCGTACTGGATATAGATCATTTAGAATATCTCTATAACTCATGCACAAAGTGGGCTGGGTCCTCCACGTGTTGTGGGAGGATTGCAGCCTTGCATTGGAGGGACAATGAAAGGCTGCCTTCTTTTTTTGCTTTGGAAAAAAGTATCTCAGGCTGAAGGCGACGTAACACTATTAATTGATTATCAGTAAATTAACTCATGTAAAGTAGATAAAACCTAAACCGGG
>JBCCLI010000367.1:0-6715 GCA_039026975.1 Bacteroidota bacterium
ATGGGTCCCAGTTGCTGAAAGTGTACCTTACGAATATCCTGATTGACAATTGCCATTAGGACACATTATTAGCTCTGGCTGTAACCCGCTTAATTTCAGGAACCATTTGCATTAACACGGGTTCTACTCCCTGCTTTAATGTCTGCACAGCGTAGGGGCATAAATGGCAGGCGCCATGCATGGTTAGGTTTAGAACGCCTTTATCATAGCTATCTACAAGGATGTCTCCTCCATCTACCTGTGCTGCTGGCCTAATATGCTTATCTAGTACATTTTCTACCACTTCAAGAACCTCCTCTTCCGTCCGGCTGTGATGGAGGGCGGTCGTACCTACGTACATGATAGGTTGGTCTTGTTCCAGATGTTGCTGGATGAGCATTTTTAACTCGAACAGTATGTCATCCCAGGCAGGGCTATTAAGGCGCGACTTGACTATAGTTACATAGTTAAAGTTGATCATGACGCGCTCCACATAGCGTAACATCATTAACTTCCTGGCAAGGGGGGCGTCTTTTGCTTCTTTAAAAGAGGAGAACTCATAAGGCTTATCCGCTAAGATCCCGTTCTCTAATACAATTTTAATTGCATTAGGGTTAGGAACTCCCTCCACATGTAATACTACTTGTCTCTTAACCATGTTTGACCAACCTTAAGTTATCCCAAAGATAAGAAAATTTATATGCTTACTACTTAGATGATTTTTCCTTTACCTTCATAACCGTCTTTACACATGAAAGTTTGGGTAGATAGGATAAATATTAAGAATACCCTATATAATAAAATATCCTTAGTATTACCCCCCTTACTCTCAGTGCGTCGCTAGGAGAAGACGTTTATAGAGATTCCTGAAGGCTGGTTATGTAAATTTATATCATTGTCATGACAAGGCCCTCCAGGATCTTAAAAAGAGGGGTAGAGTTACTCCCTATCTGTTAGTCATCCCACATTTCTTCATCTAGCTGCTGTTGTAAGGCACGCTGAAGTTCTCCCTCCGCATGCTTATCTCCTTTTTCCTGGCATAAGGTAATGCCCATCCTGTATATTTCCTTGCCTTCCTCTGGCTGATCTAAGAGAAGTAAGGTTTTCCCTAGATGGTAATACAGACCAATATATCCGGGGTCAATACTTCTAAGTTTTCGAAAATATTCAATTGCCTGATTCAGTTCTCCAAGCTGAAGATACTCGTAAGCAATGGAGTATAGGGTAAAGCTGTCATCAGGAGCCTTTTCCAGGAAATCAAAGAGTTGTTGGAGACGAGCCGGATTCATTTTATTTAGTTGATTTAAGTTTGTAATTTCGGGGAAAAATTAAGTTAACATACTATATGAAAATACTGGTTTGCATTAGTCACGTACCAGATACAACTACCAGAATCCAATTTACTGAAGATCAGAGTGGACTCAACAAAGCTGGAGTTACATTTGTCATTGATCCATATTGTGAATATGGCCTTTCCAGGGCTATTGGATTTAGA
This sequence comes from Bacteroidota bacterium, assembly GCA_039026975.1. Classification (GTDB taxonomy): domain Bacteria; phylum Bacteroidota; class Bacteroidia; order J057; family J057; genus JBCBKZ01. Next base: position 1,475 of record JBCCLI010000367.1, read on the forward strand.
GAAGAAGGTAAGCAGGTACAGATCACAGCTATTTGTGTGGGAGGCCCTGAAGTGGAACCCACTTTACGTAAGGCACTCGCCATAGGCGCGGATGATGCCGTAAGAATAGATGTAGAACCATCTGATTCCGCATTTGTTGCCGGTCAGATTTACAACTACGCTGAAAGTAGAGAATATGATATCATCTTTACTGGAAAAGAGTCCATTGATTTTAATGGAAGCATAGTTCCAGGCATGTTAGCAGAGTACATGGATATGGCCTTTGTTTCTTTTGCCACTAAGATGGATATGACTGGTGATAGGACTGCTGAGGTACATAGGGAAGTAGATGGGGGAACGGAAATACTAGACGTAACCCTCCCTGCTGTCATTAGCTGTCAGAAGGGAATAGCGGAATGGCGCATCCCTAATATGAGAGGAATTATGGCTGCGCGTAAAAAGCCGCTTTCTAAAGTGAGCCCCTCTGAAGAGCAGCCTAAATCAAGTACAGTGAAATTTGATTATCCTCCCTCTAAAGGGGATTGCCAATACTTTGAGCCTGACCAAGGGGCTAGCTTAGTAGCTGCCTTGGCTGATAGAGGCCTGATTTAATCTTTTCTCATAACCCTGAAATAATAAGAATATATGTCTGTATTACTATTTGCAGAAAATTCAGAAGGAGTATTCAAAAAAGCAGTGTTAGAAGCTGCTACATATGCATATGATTTAGCCCAGAAACTGGGGGTAGCTGCAGAAGCGGTTTCTGTAGGTAAAGTGGATAATGCTGAGCTGGAAAAGCTGGGTGAATACGGAATTACCAAGGTTCATGTTGTCAGTAATGATAAACTTGATTCCTTCGTGAATAAAGCCTATGCAGCGGCTGTCAGCGCTGTAGCCAAGTCTACTGATGCTAAAGCAGTTGTATTGGCACAGACCTACAATGGCCGTGCGATAGCGCCTAGAATTGCTGTAAAGTTAAATGCTGCGCCCCTGTCAGGTGCTATTTCATTAGCAGATCCTACTAATCAATTTGAAATATCTCGTATGTCCTACTCCGGTAAAGGTATACAAGAGATGAAAGCTACTACTGACAAGGTGGTAGTTACTGTAAAAACCAATGGATATAAAGTAGAAGCTAATCCTACTTCTGTCAGTGTGGAAGCCTTTGAATTTAGTCCATCAGAGGGAGATTTTGGAGCAGTAGCCAGAGAGCTCATAAAAGCGTCTGATGGTATTATACTTACTGAAGCTGAGTCTGTAGTATCAGCAGGAAGAGGGATGAAAGGCCCTGAGAACTGGCCCATGATAGAAGAATTAGCCGAGCTGCTAGGTGCTGCTACTGCCTGTTCCAAGCCTACAGCAGATATGGGATGGAGACCTCACCATGAGCACGTAGGCCAAACCGGTATTCAGATTGCCCCTAACTTGTATATAGCTATTGGAATCTCGGGTGCTATCCAGCATTTAGCAGGGGTAAGCTCTTCTAAGCATATTGTAGTAATCAATAAAGATCCTGAGGCGCCATTCTTTAAAATTGCTGATTTTGGAATTGTGGGAGATTTATTTGACGTGGTTCCTCAAATTGTAGAGGAAATTAAGAAGCTGAAAGTTGCCTCCTAAAGTGTTAGGAGTTAACAAATTGAAGCAGATGTTTCATAATAAAATCGCAATTTAGGAAGAATTTTTGCAGAAGAACAGAATGGATACGCTATTCATGAAGGTGTTCTTCTGCTGCATTCAGTTGCGGGATATAAAACCTACTAGGTGAAAAAAATACGGTTAGACATAATAGGACTTTCTTCCAGTCACTCACATAATGGACATTATGCGCTTGTATTAGGAGAGAGTAATGGGAATAGAAGGCTTCCTATTATTATTGGAAGCCCTGAGGCTCAGGCTATCGCTCTGGAACTGGAGAACATCAAGACTAACCGTCCGATGACCCATGACCTGATCTTTAATATTTCCAAGCATTTCGATATCAGTTTGGTAGAAATCATTATTAATGATTTACAAGAGGGAATCTTTTATGCCAGGCTGATTATGGAATGGGATGGGAATATTCATGAAATAGATAGTAGACCTTCGGACGCGGTAGCTATAGGAGTGCGGTTTAAGGTGCCTATTTATTGTTATGAATCTGTATTGGATGAGGCAGGTATCATCATAGATGAGTCAGAAGCCCAGGAAGAGTCTGCTTTTGGAGATGAGGAAGGGGAATTTGATCTGGCCAAGATAGAAAGTTCAGATCCCGTAGAAGAAGAACCTCCGCCTATCAAGCCTTCTGCCAATGTAGACCGCATTGAGAAACTTAGGAAGAAGCTGGATGAAGCCCTGGCAGGGGAAGATTATGAAGCTGCCGCCAGGCTGAGAGATGAAATTAATAGGCTCTCAGGAGAATAGAAAAATTAGTTACTTATAACATAAAGCCGGAAACAGGAGTTTCTGGCTTTTTTCATTTCTCACTTTGGAGCAGCCAGAAGTAGAATTTCTGACTACTCATAAGTCCGCTTCTTGATCTATTCTCAAAAGGAGAATTATATTCTTCATTTCTATATGCAAACAGCCTCAAAGTTTAACCTGAGGCTGTTTGTTTAATAGATATATATTATAGTTATCCCCTTAGCTTAAAGGTAATGGTAACTGTAAGCTGCTGGTTAGACTGTGGTTGATTACTTTTTAACCTGCTAAAGCGCCATCTCTTAATCGCATTGATGCCCGCGCGCTTGATGCTCTGCTGATTAGGGCCTACTACTCCTACAGTTGTTACGGAACCCACCGTTCCGTCAGGCTTCAGAATAAATTTGAAGGTAAGTCGTCCTTCTTCCTGCGCATTATATACGGGAGGAGGGAGACTCAAGGGGGCTCTATTACTAGCGCCTCCTCCTACACCAGCTCCAAAGGAATATAATCCATTAGGGTCTAATACTTTTATATTTGGCGCACCCTGGTTTCCTACATCATCTCCATCTCCCTGGTTAGAACCTCCCAAGTCATCAGTCAAGGGCTTACGCTTGGGCTTTTCTACTGGGGGAGCAGGTTTAGTCGTTTCTGTCTCAGTCTCTTCTACTGGCTGAGGTTTTTGGACAGTAGGCTTAGGTTTTGGCTTGGTAGGCGTAACCTCCTTCTTGGGGGTAGGAGTAGGTTTAGGTTGGGTGATGGGAGATTCTGCTTCCTGTGTGATGGTAGGCTCAGGAGCAGGATCAGACTCCTCTACTACCGGAGTGGGTTTAGGCTTAGCAGGCTGAGGAGGGGTTTCTGAGGGCTTCTTTACAGCTCGTTCAAAGGAATTCACCTTTTTACTTCCCACCTTCATATCTCCGAAATCTATGGCGCCAATAACTTCGTATTCCTCCCCGGGAGGAGGAACTCTGTCTCTGGTAACCCACCAGATAAAGGAGCCTGCCAGTGCCATAACCATCAGTAGGATGGTAAGGATAGCACTGCTTCGTTGGATTCGGCGTTCTTCTTCGACTAACTCAGGTGTATACATAATCCATTGATAAGAGCTTGAATATACGAATATTAGCACACAGAGGTTAATGCCATAAGCCGAAACATCGTGCCAAAATGAGGAGTAAACGTAGGTAAAACCTAGGATAAGCTATCCAGGACTTCCTGTAATTCTGCAAGCGTGTGGGCTCCCTTATCCTTCGTGTACCATAATTGGAGCCTGGCCTGAAAGTCTACATAAGATTCTTCCTCTGAATTTTCCTTGTAAGCTACTACCAGATCCTGTGCTGCAGACGGTCTTGGACCCCAGCTAGCAGCTACGTTTCCACTCTCTTTTTCTATGATGATGAGCTTGGGGATAGAACGGGTATCATTCGTAAGAAAGGCATCCATCAGCTCAGGATTTTCATCCCTAAAAACGGTCAGTAATTCTATTTTATCAGTTTGTTGGGCCAAGGCATTCAAGATAGGGAGAACCTGTGCTGCGTCTCCACACCAGGACTCTGTGATGACTAACCATAAGTAGGATTGGCTCAGTCCTCTGAGAGTAGGGAGAATATCCGGTAGAAGTCGGAAAGTCTTATCTAGTCGCTTCATGCGCTGAGCGTTCAGGCCAGTAAAGTAAATTAAGTCCTCTTTCTGTTCGGGTCCTGAGGTTTTCCCTTCCTCTTTGAGCGTATCTACCCATTCTCTGTAAGCGTGGTAGGAAATACTTTTATCTATATACGTCTGTAGGTTCATTCAGTAAATATGGCCTTTTTCTATGGTATTTATTAGTCATAAATGAGACAGGCGTATTTCATCTGGCTCATCTGAGTGAGCTTGATGGGAATTATCTGCTGGGTCGGCCGAGATCTTATATACCTTTCTTCTCCATATTTTGGCTAGAATTACGCTTGATACTGGATGCCTCACAGCCTATACGCTAAAAGCCCTAAGGTGTGGTGGATCATTTTTTATCGATTTAGGCCGATTACCTTTTCAAAATAGAAGCTTAATCAGAGGTAAATATTCAAAATTCTCTTATTATTAATACAATCAGTTACGAACCATCTCCATATGCTCATCCATCACATCCGTAATGCTACCATGATCATAGAGGCTAATGATCAGGTCATTCTCATAGATCCTATGTTGGGAGGGGTAGGGGGCATGCCTCCCTTAGCCTTTTTTCGCTTTAAAGCTAGGAGAAATCCCATAGCTCCTTTACCAGACGTGGTACATGAACTCTTAGATAGGGTGACCCACTGTGTAATAACCCATAACCACCCCGATCATCTGGATAAAGTAGGAGCCAAGTTTTTGAGGGAGAGTGGAATTCCTCTGTATTGTAGTATATGGGAAGAAGATATTTACAGAGGGAAGGGTGCGGAAATAGCCAATACTATAGATTACTGGCAGCCTACTCCTTTCCTGGGAGGAAGTATAGAAGGGATACCTGCTAAACATGGCTATGGGTTCATAGCCATACCTATGGGTAAAGTCATGGGATATCACATAGAACTACCTGGCCAACCCTCTCTTTATCTAGCTTCAGACACCATTTACACAGAGGATGTTCATAAAGTTTTGACGGAGTATAAACCTGATATAGCTGTCTTTCCGGCAGGCTCCGCTCAGTTTGACATCTTTCAGCCGCTCATGATGCATATGGAGGATATGCTAATGTTTGTGGAAACAGCTCCTGGGAAAACCATAGCCAATCACCTGGAAGCGGTCAACCACTGCCCTACTACCCGAGAAGAACTCACACAGGTTCTGACAGAGAAAGGCCATTCTGAAAAGGTATGGATACCTGAGGATGGGGAA
>JBCCLI010000368.1:0-6708 GCA_039026975.1 Bacteroidota bacterium
AGATGATCTGAAGGCATATGTACACGAGAAGCTAGTTAATCCCAATCCTCTATTGGCAGAGTTTATCAACCAGGAGTACGTGGCCAAGATTATAGAAGATCATAACTCCGGGATGAGAGACCTAAATAATAAAATCTGGTCCCTGGTATTCTTAGACGCCTGGCTGGATGCACAGAAAGACGGCTTGAATTTACCTACAAATAAGATAGTTAAGAGAATGGCCCAATAGAGATAGACCATTTCCGTATATAAAAATGGCCTGTAGATCATTCTACAGGCCATTTTTTATGATAGCAATACAGATCTGTACTTAGAACCCGTCTGCTACATTCTCTTCTTTCTTATGCTGGAGTTCTTCTCCTTCCTGGTATACAGGTCCACAAACCAGTTTTCCTGAGAAGTTTTCCGGAATGGAGAATCTTTCTTTGGGGAAGTTGATCTTTTCATCCTCGTACATCCGCTTCATGAATAACGCCCAGATAGGCAGGGCCATATTGGCACCTTGTCCGTATTTAATGGAGCGGAAACGCATTCTCCTATCTGCACATCCTACCCATACTCCACTGGACAGGTTAGGGACAAAGCCCACAAACCAACCATCTGAGTGGTTCTGCGTGGTTCCTGTCTTTCCCCCAATTTCTGTGTCAAAGTTATATCTGAACCTAAGACGTTGGGCCGTACCACCCGGCTGGTCCACTACGCCCCTCATCAGCTCTACCATCATATAGGCTTTGCTGGGAGAAAGAGCTTCCTGAGACTTAGCTGTAAACTCTGCTAGTACATTCCCATATCTGTCCTCTATTCTTGAAATAAAGGTAGGTTCCACGGAGGTCCCTTGATTAGGGAAGGTGCAGTAGGCACCTGTAAGTTCCAGTACGCTTAAATCCGTAGTCCCCAAGGCGAGGGAGGGTACCTCTTCTAGTTGGGTTTTTATGCCCATACGGTAGGCCATCTCCGCTACGGAGTGGGGACCTACTTCTTTCATGAGGCTGGCAGTAATGAGATTAGTAGAAGTAGCTAATCCTCTTTTGAGGGTCATCTTTCCTCCTACTTCTCCTCCTGAATTTTTGGGTGCCCACCGCTTACCAGAGCCATCAGTGTTTTCAAAGTATACAGGCTGATTCAGTTTTTCATCACAGGGAGTAAATCCATTATCTATGGCAGTGGCGTATACAAAAGGTTTGAAGGTAGAGCCTACCTGCCTTTTTCCTTTAGCTACATGGTCATATTTGAAGTTGCGGTAGTCCACTCCCCCTACCCATGCCTTAACCCCGCCGGTACTAGGATCTATAGAGACAAAGCCAGTTTCTAAAATACCCGCATAGTACTTTAGGGAGTCAAGGGGACTTACAGAGATAGTAACATCTCCTTCCCAGGTAAATAAGTCCATGGGAATAGATGTATTAAACCCCTCTTCTATCTCTTGTCTGGACTGTTTGGCTCTTAGTCCATTCTGGTAGCGAGCAGACTGATATTTGAGGTCATTGATCAGATCACTATTCTTATTCCAAAAGCTTTTCCAAGCCCCACTCTTAAGCATGCTAATAATGGAGGCTGAATCTTTTCTCCAGTCTTCTTTCCCGAATGTGGTGCGGTCAAAATCTTTTTGAAGGGTAGCCAGGTGCTCAGAAACAGCTTCCTCCGCATGCTTTTGCATGCGAGAGTCTAAGGTGGTAAATACGCGCAGGCCGTCTGTGTAGAGGTTATATCCATTCTCCTTACACCACTTTTGTAATTCCGCTCGCACATGCTCACGGAAGTAAGGAGCTAGCCCTTTTATATGTTCCTGATCTTGTCTGACTACATTGAGGGGAATGGCTTTGATACTATCTATGTTCAGGGTATTAGGGTTCAAGAACCCATATTTTACCATCTGATCAATTACCAGATTCCTACGTTTTTGTGTTCTTTCAGGATATCTGATGGGATTATAGACGCCTTGGCCTTTTAACATGCCTACCAGCATGGCAGACTCTTCAATGGTAAGCTCCTTAGCACTTTTATTAAATAGCCTGTCAGAAGTGGTTTCTATCCCGTAAGAGTTACCGTAAATGTTTACTGTGTTTAGGTAAGCGGCCATGATCTCCCGCTTAGTAAACCGCCTTTCAATATAAGCTGAAACAAAAAATTCCTTGATCTTTCTGATAATAGTTCCTTTTCCCTTCACCTCTTTTCCATAGAGATTCCTAGCCAGCTGCATATCTATGGTACTTCCTCCCCTCATACCTCCTCCTGACACATAGCCGGAGAGAATGGAAAAGAAAGACTTAGGATCTATCCCTGAGTGCTTATAAAACCTCACATCTTCCGTAGCTAAAAAGGCATCAGTAACGTAAGGAGAGATCTCATGTAGTTTCAGGTTAATTCTGTTCTCACGAGAATAGTATTTCTGTAATACCTTTCCGTCAGAAGAGATAAGCTGAGTGGATAGATCAGACTGAGGGTTCTCTATCTCATACATAGGAGGCAAGTCCTGAGTAGCATAGATGATAAACCCTAATACAAACAGACCTATTACCCCTACAGTGATGAGAAAAATTCTACGGGGGACTTTATATTTATCTGAGAATAATTGGAAGGATTTTCGAGTGTCAGAATGCTCCGAATTAGATGCTGATTTCATATAAGTATCTGATATTCACCTGTCAAATAGTGTGTACGAAGGGCTAGCTTCAGAGTTGAGGTGCTGTATACAAATATATAGCTTAACGGATTGCATACCAGCTTATTTTGAGAATATTCTGATAGGAATAAATGATTCCGAGTTGTCCTGCTGGGTTTTGGAGGGCAGGAGTATGAGTCGGAATTATGTCAGGTATTTAGGCTACTGTGTCTTGACAAGTGGAAGTTTGTCAAGACACAGTAACAGGTGGAATAAGCTCGTGCTTACTCCTAAGTTATATCGGAAATCTTATCCTCAAGACTAATAGCCTATATTCCTTGACTAAGGATTCTGATCAGTTTTGAATCTTAAAGTTAATGGCTATAGAGTGCACAGCTTGAATAGGTTGCCCGTTTTTAGTAGCAGGCTTCCAATCAGGCATAGCACTTAAGATTCTGAGTACCTCTTCATCACATCCAAAGCCTATGGATTTAAGAATCTTGGGCTTGGATACTCCTCCTAAGGGATCTACTTGGAACTTCACTACCACAATACCTTCCACCTTGTTATTGAGGGCCATTTTGGGGTATCTCAGCCTTCTGGAGATAAATCTGTTCATGGCTTTGCTACCACCCGGGAAGGAAGGAAGTTCAAAAACAGCATTTGGGTCAAATACATCTTTACTGGAAGTACTGGTACCGCTCGAAGGTTTCTGAGTAGAAGTCGCTGTTGACTTAGTATTGGTAGGGACTGTTTCAACTACTTTAGGGAGTTCTCTGGAAGAGTTAGCTAGTAGGTTATTCCTTACGCCATAGGGGTTTTCTGTATTACTAGCTGACTGTTTTCCCCCAGCCAGTGTGTTAGCACTACCTGTATTGGTGGATGTACTCAGGGTGGTTTCTTGTGCGGGGGATGATTCAGTTTCTTTGGTTGAAGCGGGGGTAGCGCTATTTTGTAGTTTAGTGGTTTGCTCCCTCTGCGCTAATTCCTGGCCTGTACTTTCCTTGAGGGTTCTCTGGGCACTATTTCCTATGACAAGCGGTAGCTTATACAGGGTCTGTTCATTTTCATCTGCGCTCCTTACATACACATAATAGTGTCCAGCGGAAGGATAAGCATATCTGATATTAGATTTTATTTTTTTCCTTAATCCGTTTCCAAAGTCTATTTCATATAAAGGAAGCTTGTTATCTCCCAGGGGAATGATCTTAAAGCTTAGCTTATTTCCTACCTTCCTATCACCCGCTATGTCCAGGGCTATGTTTGCAGGCTTGAATAGCCCGTCCTCCATGAAACCACCAGCATCCGTATCCACAAATTCAGTTTGAAGGTTATCTACCACAATTAATTCAGGGCTTTCATTTAGCTCGAACTGTATGTAGTCCTCAATTTCTCTGATGGTATCAAACTGCTCTCTCCCGTCCTGCTTTATGAGAATGGGTTTAGGAGAAAGACTCAAGAGGGAGTCCACCTTTTGGAAGGATAACTCACTGGCAAAATATCGTTGGTAATCAGCGCTTTGTAGGTAGGGCTGTACGCCCATAAAATAAGCTAATGCGGTGCCTCCGGTAATTAGAATTGCCAGCAGTGAGACCTTGACCATTCTCATCTGCTTCTCTTTTTTTTCTACTGCAAGGATGTAATCTTCTAGCTTACCAGATGGGTCTTTTGATGTAGACATAAGGAAGTGCTAATAGCCATTAAATGCTTTGTTCTTCCTTTGCTATTTCAGGGTATTTATAGTATTCAGAACCCTAAAAAACAAAGAGCACAAGACAGGTATAGCCTGAATTGTACTCTTTAAGTTAACCGTAAAAATTTTCATTGAATGATTGTTTTACATTTCATGTCTGAAAAACAATCTGAATTGTTTCAAATAATGAATGTTTGGTTTTTGTATATTTATTTATACATATAATTATTTCGGAAGGATAAAGGTAACTGGAACGTTTCTTCTTACTTTTACAGCCTTTCCTTGCTTACTTCCTGGTATCCAATCAGGCATTTTACTAATGAGTCTTAACGCTTCTTCATCACATCCCTCTCCCAGGGATTTTAGGATTCTCGGTTGGGTTACCTCCCCTTGTTCATTTACGATGATTTGTACTAGCACCTGACCTTCCACTTGCTGATTCAGGGCTGAAGCAGGATAGTCGAGGTTATCCCGTAGGAACCTGTACATAGCCCCTGCACCTCCTGGGAAGGAAGGCATATTATCAGCTACTTCTGCAATATCTGGCCCTGTTACCAGATCAGTTCTTTTCTTAATGATGGGGGCAGAAATTTTTTCCGCAGAAGAGAGGCGTCTCTTCTCCTTTTTATCCCCTCTTTCCTGTATTTGAGATAAAGAAGGGGAAGAAGACTCAGGAAGAATGACAGGGGGTTTTTCTTCTACAGCTTCCACAGTTTCTATTAACTCTTTGGCGGATTCTTTCTTTACTACTGTTTCTTCTTTGATCTGTGTGCTTTTTCCAGACAGATTAGGAGAAGGCCTGCTGACAGGCGGCTTTTTTTGGATGGAAGAAACAGGTACTGATGATATGGGGGTTTCATCTACCTCTTCAATAGAGGCTTCCACGATGTCATCCCCATCTTCAAATAAAAACTCATCTGCCCCAAAATCTTCTGAAAAATCTTCAGCTAAAAAATCTTCCTCCTCACCAGTTTGTTCTGTATTGTACTCGTCTATGATGACTCCTTCTGCGAAGTAAGTACCATTATTAAAAACCTCATACTGAGAAGCAAACTTTTCTTCTAAATCCCCTTCAGCATATTCAGATGCTACAAGTGGGCCTTTATCTTCAGAAGATTGGGAGCTGGTAACTAATAAGAAGATACTGATGCTAAGGACAACTACTCCTACGCCAATACCAGAAAATATGAACAAAGCTTTCTTTTGCTCTTTCTTTTCGAGTTCTTCCAGGTAGGATGTGATTTGTTTATCTTCTTGTCCTCTATTGAGCATGGCAATTATCATTAAAGTTAAACCTAACAGGAGAATCCAATAGCCAGAGGATCATAATATCGGTCAATAGCCGATTTTACAATGCTAAATAAATGAAATTTATGCCTGCGTTTTCCCCGCTAAAACTTAATGGTGTAAATGTAAGTTTGAGCAGGCCTCTATTATTAGTGAACGGGATTATGATTGCTGTATTATCCAGTAAATAGTATATGTTGACTAAGTATTTGTATAATGATCTCTTTAGCGTTGAATATCAAGCTCTTGAGTGGTATTAAAATAAAATTGAATATTGGAATGTTGTATAATTGGGAATTTTAAAATTAAAATTATGGATATGATATTGAATAATAATGTGTCAATTTATGGATAGGTATCTGCCCATTTATCTTAGAAAAAACGCCTCTTTTATAGGTAAGATTCTATGAGGTACTTCCTTATTCCACCGATATGCGTAATATTGTCATAGTAAGTAAACTTCTTAAAACTATATGGCAATTATCAAACCCTTCAAGGCTTATAGGCCCCAACCTAATCTGGTCAAACACATCGCATCATATCCATACGACGTCATAAATTCAGCAGAAGCAAAGACCCTTGCAGAAGGGAATCCGTATAGCTTTCTCCGTGTAGTGAAGCCAGAAATAGATGTCCCAGAGGGAACAGATGTATATGCAGATGCCGTTTATCTGAAGGGTAAGGAGAACATGCAGGCTTTTATTCAGCAGGGAACGTTTTTCCTTGAAGAGACAAGTTGCTATTATGTATATCAGCTGGAAATGGAAGGGCATATTCAAACGGGTCTGGTAGCTGCCGCTTCTGTGGAGGAGTATTTTACAGGAAGGATTAAGATTCATGAGCTTACGCGACCCATAAAAGAGAATGACCGTAAACAGCATATCAGCTTATCAGGTATAGTGGCCGAGCCAGTATTTTTTGCTTACAGGGGGGTGAGGCAGATTAATGCCATCTTACAGAACATTACCCAAGAGCTCCCGCTCTACAGCTTCCAGGCAGATGATGGTATTTATCACAGGCTATGGAGGATAAGCCAACAAGCCATTATTGATGAAATAAGTATGCTATTTGAGCACAAGGTACCTGCTACCTATGTGGCAGATGGACACCACAGGACAGCAGCGGC
>JBCCLI010000369.1:0-6684 GCA_039026975.1 Bacteroidota bacterium
AGCCAATAGGCTTTTGCCCATGAGGGTAGCATTTTCTTTTTGAGGTTAGGAAGTTTCTCCTTTTCCCCAAACTTTTCTTTGAGAAAGTGTATCTGCTGTAGCAGTACTTCTGGCTCTACAACTGCTAATTCTCCCACTTCAAAAGTATGTGCCAGTAAACTGGACTTCCCTCCATGCAGAATTTCTGGATACTCTTCCGCTAGCCCTAGTAGCTCAGCTGTTTTGATAGATGGATGGGTAAGTAGAGGAGCTGCCTCTATCAGATAGGCCATTTCCTTAGATATGGCATCTGTATATTCCCGCCATTCTGCCTTATCTATATGCAAGGGGACAGAGGTTAGGTTTTCAGCCCCTAGGATCTCCTTAGAAGTGAGAATATCATGGCTAAGCCTCTGGAAGTCAGTAGCTTCCATCCAGCCTTCTGTAGATGGAAAGCTGTAAGCCAGTAACCCAGCATCTGATGCAGCCAGGCCTTTCATGGCTGTCAGGTAGGAATGTAGCCCCAGTAGTATTTCCTGATGATTCTCCAGGGCTTGAGTTCCATCTAGCCAAAGCTTGATCACGCCTACCTGCTTTTTCCAGTAGGCTACCCATTCTGAGGCAGTAAGACTTTCGCCCGCCTGTGTTAACGGATGTGTAAGTGTAAAGGTCTGATCAGGAATGGCTATTCCTGCCTCTATCAGGTCTATGAGTTTTTCTTCTTCCAGTTCTAGTTGGTTGAGCTGGTCATGGAGTCTACTCAGCTCAGAGTTCTGATAGGTCATGCTTAGCTTATCCTTGATAGCATCTATGGCATACTTCATATGCTCATGCTGTAGGTTATTCTCTACCAAGGAAATGGCTAGGTTTCTAATGGAAGAAGGAAGTTTACCTCTAATCACTTCCAACGCTTTTGCATTCTTAGAGACAATAAGGATAGACTTCCCCTGAGCTACATAGTGAGAAGTAATATTGGCTATAGTGTGGCTTTTACCTGTTCCTGGAGGGCCTTTTACGGTGACTGCATCCTGCTTTTCTAATCGCTTAGCTATTTCTAGTTGTTCCTCATTGAAGGGGAGAGGGAATAAAAAGTGAGTGTCCCTAGCTAGAGAAACTTTTTCATCCTTCAGTGGCCTGAGGATTTTCTTTTTATATGCTATCCGAATGGAGGCATCTGGTTTTTCCAGGGAAAATAGCTTGGTAAAGAAGTCTGGAATATCTTCTGCTTTCTCTCCATTCACCATTTCCTGAATATTGGCCATGATGTTTTGGGCATCCTTAGCTATCTGGATTTGAGAATCCTTACTTTTTACCTGCAAAACAGGACTAAAACTGAGCACTATACCTTCTTGTGGAATCTCTTTTACTGGCCGTAGGTTCAGTTCATGGTTTAGGTAAAACTCATCCTTTATATCAGGAAATACCGCTAAAATGTCTCTCGCGTGCTGGTAAAAGCCTTGATGGAGATATCCTGCTTCCAGACTGAAAGGTTTGGGATTTCTATTCCAGGCATCCACTTTTTGGAGAACTTCCCACTGTTTTTGCGTAATGGCAGAATCAGGCTGGTAGGAAAATTCTTCAGGGAAAAGCTGGGTGAAATGCTGCTCACAGCGTACGGGCTCTGTGAGGTTCTCCACCCACAGGCTCAGTTCCTGATTAACCAGTTTAATGGTGACGGGGACATGGAACAGGAAGTTGTGGTAGGTTTCCTTCCCTATTTGTCCACTTACTAGCCCAAAGGAAAGGTAGAGTTGCTGCTGGGGCTGTGCCTTCAATTGGTAATGGAGAGTATGGAGGGCATCATAGAGCTTATTTACCTTATCCACTATGCCATAGTATTCATGGTGGTGCTTGAACACCCGCTCATATGACTGGAATAACTGTACCCTATGGTCATCAGTATGAAAGGGTGTAGCATTATCTTTTTTGCTCAGGTATATCCTTCCCTCCTCTTCTCTCACATTAATCCATCCCTGAAGTGCTTCCGGTATAGAGGTATGTGAAATTTCGGCTACTGTTTTTCCTTCTACTATTTCCTGGAAATCCTTGAACAGACACTCCCTTTCAGAGCTCCGCTCAAATTTTTCTACAAGGGTGTGTTTATGCTGTAAAACAGGCCCATCAGCTTCTTGAAAGCTCATCAACCAGGGCGCGAGCTCCTCAGGAGCGCTAAGCTCAGGAATCTGACTTCTTTGTAACCGCAGGATGGCCTGTTGTATGTCTTCATATTGGAATTGGAAGGCAGGATGATCCTGCTTCTGCCATTCATACCATGGGGATATATACCAATGTGCCTGATCTGTGCCCGTGTCAAAACGGGTAACAGGATCATTAGTCTGAAACAAATCACGGATGTAAGCAAACAGATTGACCAATGGTGTCTGCTGCTGACTTGCCGTTCTTGCAAGTTTTGCAGTATTCATCTTGGTTAACAATTAGAATTAGTGGGTAAAGCTGTTTTGTTTAGTACCTGTTTAAAATTGGTATGCGCAATGGAGCGTATGTGTAGCGCAATAAAGGAAGGCTTACGGTTCGGTATTTGATTACGGAGCTTACTCCCTTTGGTTGGTATAAAATGAGAGAGAATTTTCCACAGTCCTCCTAGTACACTGATTATCAGTGGAAATACTGTGTATAAATAGGAGAAGTTTTTATGGTTTGGCCGTAAATGAATATACTTACTGTTCTAAAGTCCAGAGGATATCTTCCAGACTTCTTTGGTCATGAACGGTAATGTAGGCTTGGGTAGATTGGGCTGAAATCTCTTCATCTACCCAAATATCTGCACTAGTAAACACATTCTCACGATCTATATGTGCGGGAGAAAGGATCATAAACTGGGGGAGATTTCCACTCTCAGCCAGGGTCTTAATGTAAAGGGAATGGTGTGCACTTTCTCTTTCAAATCTGATAAATCCCTTTTCTAGTAAAAAGGCCTCATCTATCAGATTAGAAGGTTGACCATTGATTAAAGCGGCAGTGTTGAGCATCAGATCAGGGCTTGCAAATATTGGGTAAAGAGAGCGTACTATACAGCTAAAACTACTTTCTATATGATAATTTTTTCTCAAGAAATTTACAACTGTATTTCATGAATTCTATGTTCATCAATATTTCGAGAAGTAACATTTCTTGTACATTATTAACGGTTTCCTTTCGGAAAAAAGTATAGGGAAAGACAATAGGAAATCTATTGGGAGGATGATTATTACCGTTGAAGGCCAAATAGTTTCAGTTCCTACCTCTTACTCAGATAGCCACTAATGTCATCATGTGTTGATGAATTTGGTCAGGATCTGTGTCCAGCCTTAGCCCTAAAACCCGCACAGGAGTCTGATGTATGCGGTAGTCCAGAGAGAAAGAGGTTCCCAAGGTGGGATACAGAAGGCATCCTCTTAACTTCTGCTTTTCTTCTGTAGGATAGTTTTTCAGATAGGCAAAAAGCTGATACAAATGGGCTGAGATAAGTTTCTCATGTTTAAATCTGGCCCTGAAAGCTTCTCTGTAAAATTTAGTCTCTATGATAATAGTTTTCTCCTCAGATTCCAGCACCACATCTGTCTCCATTTGAGGTAAAAAGGAGAAATCGTGTCGGGTGAAGGGTTGGGTATTTCTCCAGGGAAATCTTCTGCTATGAACAGTGTAAGTGTTTTGCTCACGCTTGTAGAAGTTCTTGACATAGCGCTCGAATACCTTCCACATAAGCTGATCTTCTTCTAAGAAATTAGTAAATAAGTGTGTTCCTGATTCCTCCTGGGGCAGGATAATATCTACTATACATCTGCTTAGGTGGTATAAAGGCATGAGAGAAGGAGTAGAGGGGAGAGGAATATGCGTGAGGGGATGGTTCTGATATGTGGAGAAGTAAAAACTCAGCTGCTGCAATCTTTTCCTGAGAAAGGGGGAAAGAGATTCTAGTGCCATTAATCTGATATAAAGACTGCCCAGGCTTTCCATAAAAGGGTGATTTCGAGTATGGACAGAGTAGCCGCACCTAATCTTAGGAGGGGTAGGCAGAGGTGGTCTCCATACAATTTTTCCCCTGATAACTTCAGACTCCTTTTCCTGGATATGAAACTGTTCCAGGGCATGGGTCTGTAAACATAGCGCTAGCTGATCTAGCCAGGCCCACACACATAATTCCTGAACCTCATGTACGGGATACCCTGATACCCGTTTGTATCCCTTTCCCTGCGAAAAATTCCAGGCATAGCTTAGGAGGTAGTAGAGGTTAATAGAGGGGATTTGAGCAGGAGCCTCCATGACTTACTGGATAGGGGTAAGAAGGTATTGAATCATTTTTTCTGCCTCATCCACATCTTGGGCTAATTGGTCTCGCAGGACGGGTGCTACCTCATATCGGATGATCTGTTCGTAAGCTTTCCAGTTCAGTTTTTCTTCTTTAGCTGGCAGAAAGTAGCTATGCCCTATTTGGTAGGGGCTGGCAAAAAAGTGGGTAAGCTCCCTTAAGCGGAGGTTACAGTCAGGGATTCTTAAGGCTATGGCTCTCAATAAGGGCTTGGGAGTACCTGCTTTTTTCAGGTATTTCTGAAAGGATTCTCCAAACTTTGGCCCTAACTCCCAGCTAATCATTCTCCTTCTTATAGCTGTATCTATGGAGGATATGGTTCTGTCAGCAGTATTCATGGTGCCTATGAGGTATACATTCTGGGGAATGTAGAAAGGGGTAGGCTCATAGACTAAGGAAACAGCATGTTCAGGAGACCTTTTATCCACTTCCAAGAGATAGAGAAGTTCTCCCAGCACTTGACTCAGGTTACACCTATTGATTTCTTCCAGTATGACCACAAAGGGCTGTTCAGGTCTACTTCTTGCTTGTTCACATACCTGGTAGAACATCCCCTTTTGCAGGTGGAATCCTCCCTTCCCATCCGGCCGGTATCCCAGCATCAAGTCTTCATAGGAGTAGCTTGGGTGAAGTTGTAGGTGAAAGAGGTTAGGAGAATCCTTAAAGCCCAGCATAGCAAAGGCTAACCTTTGGGCAGAAAAGCTTTTCCCTACGCCGGGTACGCCTTGAATGAGCAGACTTTTTTTCTGCTGCCATAAGTCCCAAATGCTTTGTAGGCTTTCTTTGTCTGTAAGTAAGTCCTTCTGAAGGTCAGCATAACTATAGGGCAGGGTGGCCTTATCTTCTTTTATAGGCTGCTGTGGTTCTGAAAGTACAGGTAGACGAGTAGGAGAGGGTTGTGTATATACGTTAGGGCGTTCTTCCCTTCTTTCCAGCAGGTCTAAGCTGCTCACCCCGCTTTCCAATCTCCTGAGTGTTTCTTCAAAATGGGGCTGCTTAGTGAGAATAGCATTACGCATCACAGGCCAAAAATCAAGCTTCTGTAGCTGGCTGTCCTGAAAATAGGCTACTAATTCTGGAAGGATGAGCTGAAAAAGTATATGAAATTCTCTCTGCCAGGTATTTCCCTCTATGAGGAAGGCATCTTTTCCAGAGGTAATCCCTGCTGATAGCTGATGAGAACGTAGGTGATACATGAAAATGACATCACCCATCTTGAGCTCGTGCAGATTAGGTTCTGCTAATTCCAGGGTAATGTTTCCGGTGGTTTCCAGGCTATTCTCCAGACATAGCTGCCAGTACTGGGGCCATCTTATCAGTTCTGACTCAGCAATAACAGGCTCTTCCCTATGGAAAGACTGGATAGGATCTATCTGACGAGCTACATATTGGAGAAATAAGTCTACCTGAACCCGTAGCGGTAGGTTTTGGCTATTGGGGAATAGCCCCCTATAGGCTTCCTGGATAGGCAGAATACATTTTTGATAATCAGAGAAATAGGTGCCTGGATCATTACCGTGAAATCCCTGCATGTCTACCCCTAGTTGGTTTAACGCTAAGCGGAAGGGTTCCGTGATCCAGCTGTATGTTTCTGGCTGTGCCATAGCTAGCAGCTCACTGGTAGCCCCCAGGTGAAATCCTTTCAGCGCTGTGATAAATGCGTTTACACGTTCAGCCGGTTTTTCAGCGCCATGAAATAACTTGATGAAGGCATTTCTATAGGTTTGCAGGCTGTGATGAGGGGCTCCCAGGGCTTTCTGGCCTACCATGGGATGGTGGCTGAAGGTTTGCATCTCAAATAGCAGCTGTTGTATATCTTCCCAGCTAGCCTGAGAAAGGAAATCCGGCTGGCTGAACCCTTGGATGAATGCCTGCTGCTTATGAAACAGGGCTGTTCTGCCTCCCAGCAGTTCTTCTGCTTCTAAGGCAAATACAGAGAGGTAGCTTTTTATCAGGGAGGTGGCAATCATTCCTATGCTAACAAAAGATGCAGACTATGTTTGAAAAGAGAATTTTGATAGAAACGCCTGTCTGAGCGCAGCTGACCAGCCTTGATTTTCATCACAATAGCTCGCTATTCTTCAAAAAATCAATTTGTCAGAACCTCCTTTATCCAGGATTTCCCTTTGGAAATTTTCTGATCCAAACAAGCCCTAAGATAGCCATAATATTTACCCTAAGAAATATTCTGACCACTTATCAGTAAGTTAGTCAATTTCCCTATTTCTGAAAGGAAATCCAGTCCACTTCTGCAAGTTGTTCTCTCCCGTTATTTCCCTTACTAGCTACCAGGAATAGGGCCTGCTTTCCCTCTTGGGGAGAAATACGCACGCTTTTCTCTTCCCAGCTATTAGTACCTCTCAGGGAAATACTACCTATTTCTGGTCCCTCCTCTG
>JBCCLI010000370.1:0-6628 GCA_039026975.1 Bacteroidota bacterium
GCCCCTACAGCTAATGAGAAATCTGAGATCTGGGTACAGCAGTTCAGGGAGGAGATTCAGAAGGACAAGGATAAGGTCTGGTAATAGGTTAAGCTTCTCCCTCAGCAAAGGTCTTAAACTGATCCATGTATTTCTGCGTTTGCTTGCTGAAAGCGCCCTTCATGAGTACAGCCGTAACCGCCATGAGACCTTTGAATTTAAAGATGTTGTGAGATTTCCATTTGGTCTTGGTGCTACCAGTAGAGATAAACTCATTACGCATATGATTTGTGACACCCTTGGTAGTGTAGGTTCCTGAGAAGTGGGTAGGAAGGTTTCTTTCATCTATGGTTTCTATCATCTCTATCTTCCTGCCATTCATATCATACAGGAGTTTAGACTTAGCACCTGGTTGGCCGGGTTCTCCACTTAGGTGTTCAAAGCTGACCAGGCCGGGCTGCCATTTGGACATATTCTCAGGATTGTCAAATAGTTCTATTACTTTTTTAATAGGTAGAGCTAGATCAATTTCACATGTGTATTTCATAGAAGCTTAGTTAAGTGTGTAAAGGATAGGGAGTCTTCTTATCAGGCTTACTTATCTTTTGGTGGTAAAGGTTCTTCAGGATTGAAGATAGCTCCCAGTCTGTCTGCATTTTCCTCTACAGTCATAGGAAATCCTACTGCTTTTCTTCTTTCATTCACACCATCTGGATCTTCTATGGGCCAGATGAAGCTTTCCTTTCCCTCATTATTACTTGATGGCCTTGAGCTAGCCTGTGAGCCATAGATTTGTCTTTTGCCTTGGTACATAAGTATACGGTCTTGCATCATGGCCACATACATGGGATTTGCTTCTTGCTGCTCCGCTTGTACCTTTATCAGCGGGTAATATTTCTCCATGATGGCTACGTCAGCATGCTGAATCACCAGAAACAGACTGGTAGCAGCTTTCTCTCCTACTGCAGACAAGGGCAACCATCCATAAGTATCCAGAATCTGTATTACTTTCTGCTGATTTAGTGCGTCCTGTTCAATAAGTTTTTTAAGGAAGGCAGGCTTTTCTTCTTCTGAGACTTGATTGGTGAATAGCTTCATCCTCTTAGCCTGATCCAGGTCATATAATTCCACAAGTCTTTCTGATAAAGAGTCATAAGGAATTTCTTGTGCCATATTTTGAAAGCTGATAAAAGTAGTAGCCAGGAAGATGAAGATGGGACTGATTGGGTGGTGGAGCTTATTCATGAAGATAAAAAAGGTGATTTCTCATGATAAAGACATAGAATGAGTAAAAGAATTGCAAAAAAAAGAACCGATCCAGAAGATCGGCCCTCAACTTTAGGGAACTATATTTAGACATTTATAATCTTTAGCGACTATATCTCTTTTTGATTTCCTTGAAATTTTTGGTTTTGGCATTTACTACCTCTCCTGTAGTCAAGTGATGTTCAAGCGCGAGTAAGTAGTCTTCTATCAAGTTTTTAAACTGTCCTTTTGCCATTCCCCCCATGAAGGCGGGCTTAGTTCGGAATTGCATAGTGAAGGACATTTCAGCTTTGCTGGCATCAATCTTCTTCACAGCATAAAAAGCCCTGGTATTTTCTACGTCTACCGGAAATCCCCCTGCCTTCAGCACTCTATTAGTAAATCTCATTTCTTCAGGATTCCAGTCCACAATTTTTTCGTGTAGCACCTTGGTCCCCTTTTTATTGAAATCACATTTTCTTTGAGCACCTAATTCACCCTTGAGGGAACCGTTTTCATAACCAGAGTACCATATTTTGGGATGTGAGTTAGCTATAGCCCCATAGTCCTCTGCTACAGCATTCCATACTTTTTCTGCAGGGACAGGGATGACACGTGAAACGGTAAATTCCTTGTACTTCTTATCCATTTTTTGGGCAGAGAGGGGTATGCTCAGTCCCAACACCAGCATAAACAGCCCCAATGTTCTAATCGATAGGTTCATGATAAGTAATAGATTGAATAAATTAGACCAGTTTGTTTTATTTGAACGACAAAAAAAGAATTAGGTTCCCAAAAAAGTAAAAGTCATCTCTAACCAGCTATCTAAGTATTCTCTGTTCTTAGTCATTTTCATTCTGGAGAATCCTCCATAGGTACCTACATGCATATATTCTGCTAATGCTTTAGGAGAATAATCAGTTCTAATTTCTCCTTTATCTTGTCCCTCTTTTACACATATAGCTATCTCTTCCAACCAACTTGTGAAGTTTATATCTGCCCCTTCAGCTAAAGCTGGATTAAGTCCTCCTACTTCCATAGAAATAGTATTAATCAGGCATCCTGCTATGAAGCCCTCCTCTTCATTAGCATCTATCAGGTAGGTGTAGAAGGACCGTAGTCTTTGAATAGGAGAAAGAGCCTGATTATGTAGGAAGGACTGGATCATTTGTAGGGAAGAGCTTCCGTAGCTATCCATGGCCTTTTTAGCAAAGTCCTCTTTAGAAGAGAAGAAATTATAGAAGGAACCCTTAGGGATATTAGAAGCTTTTAGGATTTCATTAATTCCTACATTATGGTAGCCTTTAGTTCTGATAAGCTCCATACCCCTTTTAATAATATCCTCGGCTTGGTGTTTATATCCCATAGTGATTAGACCAATGTACTTATTTTACTTTTGATTTGGAAAAAGGTTTGCCTCAAGTCCTCCGAAAGCCAGTGGAAGCAAAAGGCTACTATTAGCTAAGTGAAGAAGCTTTTCTTCTGTCCCTCCAAGGTATAAGCTGATGGAGGCATTCTGCTTATTTTCCGTTTCCAAGAGTACCTGACGGCAAGCCCCACAGGGACTTACTGGATGGAGAGATTCCTGCTCTCCGAGCCTAGCAAGAACACACATGCTTTTTATACTGACCCGGGGGAACTGGGAAGCAGCTGTAGCTAACACCACCCGCTCAGCACACAGGCACATGGGATAGGCAGCATTCTCCTGATTGGCTCCTCTTAGCACCTCTCCGTTTTCCAGTAAAATGGCAGCACCTACCTGAAATGTTGAGTAAGGAGACCAGGATAAGCTTAGTGCTTTCACACTTTCCTGATAAAGGAGGCTAGCATATTCGGGTAGTTCTTTTGCCTCAAAAATTTGGTAGTTGAACTCAAAAGTGTGTGTTTCCATACAAGATGTATTAACATAAAGGATACCTTTCTGCCAAAATAGCAAAACCCCTAATCGTAGATAGATCAGGGGGTTAGAAACGATTTTTCTCCTTGAAAAGTTTAGCTGAGGGCAGGGATTTTAGGACCTGCTTCTATAATATTTGTAGCAGTTTTATCTGCATACTTCTCGAAATTCTTCACAAACCTATTTGCTAGATCCAAGGCAGCCTTATCATAATCCTCTTCATTTCTCCAGGTATCTCTGGGGTTGAGGATGGCGTTAGGCACATCCGGACATTTACTAGGCATCTCTAATCCAAAAATGGGTAGTGTACGATAGGGGACTTTGTTAAGCTCTCCTTTGAGGGCTGCTTTTACCATAGCTCTTGTGAAAGAAAGCTCTATTCTGGAGCCATCTCCATATGCACCTCCCGTCCAGCCTGTATTTACCAGCCAAACGTTGATTTTTCCATCTTCACTATCAGATCCCTGGGCGAGTTTCTTCCCTAGCATTTCTGCATACTTAGAAGGGTGAAGAGGTAAGAATGGTGCTCCGAAGCAAGCTGAAAATGTATCTTGAGGCTCTGTAATCCCTTCTTCTGTTCCAGCGATTTTAGCTGTATATCCACTCATAAAGTGATACATGGCTTGTTCAGGGGTCAAGCGTGATATAGGAGGAAGTACTCCAAAGGCATCACAGGTCAGGAAGAAAATGTGTTCAGGCACATCTCCTCTTGACTTGTACATGATATTATCTATGTGGTAAATAGGGTAACTTACCCTGGTATTTTGTGTGATGGATACGTCTTCATAATTTACTGAGACACCATCATCTTCAAAGCCTACATTCTCTAGTAAGGCACCGAATCTGATAGC
Organism: Bacteroidota bacterium; assembly: GCA_039026975.1. Classification (GTDB taxonomy): domain Bacteria; phylum Bacteroidota; class Bacteroidia; order J057; family J057; genus JBCBKZ01. The sequence goes on from JBCCLI010000370.1 coordinate 3,973, forward strand.
CTGATAAATTTGAGGCTCCTTGGTATCTGAAAGGTCAATAGTCTTTGCGTAGCAGCCTCCCTCAAAGTTGAAAACATTTTCTTTAGACCAGCCATGTTCATCATCTCCTATAAGGCGCCTTTCAGGGTCATTAGACAAGGTTGTTTTTCCTGTGCCTGACAAACCGAAGAATAAAGCGGTATCTCCATCACCTCCTACATTGGCAGAACAGTGCATGGATAGGACATCTTTTTCTTTAGGGAGAAGGTAATTCAGGACTGAGAATATTCCCTTTTTAATTTCTCCTGTGTAAGCGGTACCGCCTATGATAACGGTCTTTTCCGAAAAGTTGATAATGGAATAGTTCTCCTGGCGGGTACCATGAACAGCAGGATCAGCCAAAACCCCAGGGAAGGCATAGACCGTCCAATCAGCGGTGTAGTTTTCCATCATTTTAGCTGTAGGCCTCAGGAACATATTATAGACAAACAGACTTTGCCATGGGTATTCCGTGAACACTCGCACTTTCAGCTGGTACTTTTTACTTGCTCCTGCATAGGCATCCATCATGTACACCTCATCGAGGGAGTCTTTGTATGCCTTGGTTTTATCAAAAAGAGATTGAAAACTTTCCTGGCTGATCGGGAGGTTGATGTCACCCCAGTCTACCGTATCGGCAGTAAGATCATCCTGTACAATGAATCGGTCTTTGGGTGAGCGACCTGTAAACTTTCCGGTTTTAACCACAAGGGCCCCGGAACTGCTTAAGTTTCCAAGGCCCTTGATCAAACTTCTTTCTATTAAAGCGGCGGGTTTAAGGTTTTTAAAGAGCTTTTGGCTTGGCATGCGAATTGGTTGGTACGAAGGAAAAACTAAAGGTAAACTTCCTGTAAGGGAATCCCAACTAATTTCCCGTGAATAGAGGTAAAGTTCCTTCTTTACCTTAGGAAACTGCTGACTGGCGTGTAGTGAAAACCCCCTCGATGGCGATTTTTTTCATCTGTTATTGACATTCCTGATTCAGGTTAGCCATGAATATGCAAGAGCTGCCTTTCAAGTTGCTCTTTACGACCTTCTGGGAAACCGCTTAATCCTAGTGAAAGATTTTTACTGGTTAAAAAGCTGTGAATTTCCCTGATGGTTTCCATCCCACTACTGTCAATATCATGAATATGACTTCCATCCAAAATTACCTTTGAAAGCTGAGAGGAATATGGTTCTACGGCTTTTTGTACTTCCTCCAGATAGTGCTCTGAATTAGCAAAGTACAGTTGTTGGTTAAAATGTAGGGTTAAGGTATCAGCATCTGATTCCTGGCTTAGCTTCCCTTTATGTAACAAACCTGGAATGAGAGACAGATTTTTACTAGCAGTCCTAAGGATCACTAAGCTAAGTGAAATCAGAACACCCAGTAATACCCCAGGTTCTATGCCCAGAATGAGGGTCCCCAAAAAAGTAATGATCATTACCCAGAAATCTCTTTTGCTGATATGCCATAGGTGGATAGCTTCTTTCCACTCAAATAAACTTCTTACCGCCAAGAGAATGATAGCAGCTAGAATGGCTTTTGGGAGGTGGTAGAATGCCGAGGTTAAAAATAACAGAACCAAAAGGATCAAAGAAGCCGTAACCATGGAAGCTACCCCAGTTTTAGCCCCTGCTTCATTATTAATGGCTGAACGGGAAAAACTTCCAGAAGTGGGTAAAGACTGGAAGAAGCTACCTAAAAGCTTGGAAAATCCCAGGGCGAAAAGCTCCTGGTTAGGCCTGATTTTGTAAGACTTATGTTTAGCCTCTAAGGCTTTGGCAATCCCAATACTTTCTACAATTCCGATAACAGTTACTGTCAGTACAACGGGTAGCAGCATTTTCATATTAGCCCATTCCAGATTTGGAACCTCAAAAGAAGGTAGACCTGCGGGTACCTCTCTGATAATGGCTAGGCCTCGTTCACCTAGCCCTAGCCCCCAGCTCAGCAAAGTCCCCACTACCACGACTATCAGGGCTCCCGGAATGGCCCGGTTAACCCTTCTGAGGGTCAGCATAGTCCCTAAAGAGATTATGCTAAAAACGACTGAAAGAATATTGGTTTCTCCTATATGTTCCCATGCGTAACTGATGGTTTGGTGGATGTAACCGTATCGTGGGATATCAAAGCCTAATACATCCTTCAGCTGACTAACGGCTATAATTACAGCAGCAGCAGAGGTAAATCCTGCAATCACGGGATGAGAGAGTAATTTGACCAGAAATCCCAAGCGTAAGAGGCTAAACAGGATCTGACAGATACCTATCATCAGACCGCAGAGGATGACAAGGGAAATATATTCAGGGGTTTCAGGTGTAGCGAACTGACTGACGCCAGCCAGCACCAGGATGACAGAAATAGCTACTGGGCCTATTGACAGTTGCCTGGAGGTCCCAAATAGGGCATACGCAAAGAGAGGGACTAGCCCACCGTATAGCCCGTAAATAGGAGGGAGCCCTGCCAGGTAAGCATATGCCATCCCCTGAGGAACAAGCATAATTCCAACGGTCAAACCGGCAGTAAGATCATCTCTAACATCAGAACTACTATATTCTTCCAGGCTTTCAAGCAGGGGGAAAAGTCGAGCTAATCGTTTCAAACCATCCTGTTAATGGTCCGAAAGTAGTATAAAATTACAGAGTTAAGAAA
>JBCCLI010000371.1:0-6592 GCA_039026975.1 Bacteroidota bacterium
TAAAGATTTCCAATAATAAGTATTGGTAAAAGGGATCTTTTTTCCTGTGGGAGGCTTCCAGAACCCCTGCTCTGACCAGATAATCTGCTCAGGAGTAGCACTAACCTGTACAGTACCTTCTCCATACGCCTGATACTTATCGAAACGGATATCCTGTCTAAGCTGACTAATGGAAAGTAACCTATCCCGTAGGTTGAGAAAATGGCGGGTGTTTTCTCCCATATGGCCAAAATAGAATAATTGCGTTTAGGATGAAAGCAGATAGGATAATGCTATTTCCCAGGTCAGTATATCCACTGATACTGATCAGTTTTCCTACTAAGGCTGTAAACGCACCTGTGAGAATAGCCAGAATCACCCTCTTTTCGGGGAGTTGGATGCCTAGAAGTCCTACAAGGGTAGGGATGATGAACCCTCCTGAGAAAACAGCCATAGCCAGTAGGAGCGTACCAATGATGGAAGGATATATACCAGCTATCAGGGTGGCAAAGAGACCTGTAATAATTACCCATATCCTACATTTCTGAAGCCTACTTAAACGAGCTGTTTTCGTACCGCGGATGAGGCTTAAAATAGCAGCTGCACTAAGAAGGGTAGTATCTGCAGAAGACATGACCACTGACCAAAGGGCAGCTAAAAGCAAGCCGGAAGCCCATATGGGCATAACAACTTTCATGATAAGAATGATATTAGCCTGAGTTTTACCAGATGCATCCGGTAATATTCTCACAGCTTCTGCCCCTATATAGCCTAACCCAATAGCTACTGGAATCATTAAGAGGGCGGTGAGCCCTACAGCATACTTAGCCGTTTTCCCATCTTTAGCACAGAATAGGCGAGAGTATACATCTGGCCCCACCAGATAGGTAGTAGCGTAAGTTCCTGCTAGCACCAGGAGGTCCAGGGGAGTGAAGGCCTCATTGAAAGGAAATGGCTTGATAGATACATCCTGCATGTTTCCCTGATATTGAGAAAGGTAATAGACGAGTAAGCCTACCCCAAGTAAAATGATACCTACCTGAAAGCTATCTGTTTTTAGCACAGACTTCTGTCCCCCTAAAAGAGTGTACACAAGGATGATGAAGGCGGAAGTGTAGAGTGCCTGAAAATAGGATACTGGGAGAAAAGCAGCCATTACCTTAGCCGCCCCTATCAGTTGGGCTGCAATGATACCCGTCCAGGCCAGCGGAATCAGGAAAGTAGCTAGCCGGGCTGCTTTAGGGCCATACAGCTTATTCATCATTTCTGGGAAGGTGTAGACCCTAAATGCCTGGACGCGGCTAGAAAGGGGAACCAGAAAGAGTAAGCCTGCTGCACCACTCAGCAGTAGCCATATAGCTGCCCACCCTTGAATAGCTACCAGGTTGACAGAACCTAGTATGGCCGAGCTACCTAGTATGGTAGCTAGCAAACTTCCAGTAACTGCTAATAGTCCCCCTTGTCTGCCAGATACTAAGTAGTCAGCTTCTCCTTTAATCTGTTTTGATGACCACCATGCTATGCCTAGTAGACTGAGAACATACACCCCTGGGATAATAAATTGGAGACTCATATATCTGTAAACTACGCCCAAGACTAACCTTCATCTAACCTAATTCGTAAAGGTAAAGCACAAAAGCTTTTTTTCCTTTTGGAATGAAAGTTGTATTTTGAGGCATAGAGGAAAAAAGAATATGGCTGAAGTAACCAGAAGTACACATCCTGCTCAGACTCCTTCCAAGATTATACAGATAGAGATTCTGGAAGGCGCTTTCGAGGTGATGAACAAGACAGACTGGGCAAAGGGCGTGGCGATCCAGGCAGTTACCAATGCAATCATTTCGGGTATTTCCGATATGGCTAAAGAAGGTAACCTTAAACTGGATGAGTGGGAAGATGGAAAGATTAATGGATCTGAGTATGTGGCTAAAGTGGTAGGCAAGGGTGTGAAGACTGCTACCTATTCAGGGTCCAAAACAGCGGCAGCGCTGAGCATCAAGGAGGTAGCTAAATTTGTTACTAATAAATTAGGAAAAGAAACCCTTAAGAGGTTTGCCAGATCTAATACTATGACAGCTGTAGCTTTTGGGATGGTAGATCAGGGAGTAGACACCTTTAAATATATGAGGGGAGATATAGGAGCTAAGCAATATAAGGTAAGTACCCTACAAAATGTAGGTTCTGCTGGAGGGGCAGTGGGGGGAGCCGCCACTGGAGCAGCACTTGGCTCTGCGGTACCAGGCCTTGGAACAGTACTGGGAGCTGCTATAGGGACTATGTTAGGAAGCTACGGAGGCAGTATTATGGGAAAATCTTTAGGAGAAGATTTCTTCCAGGAAGAAGGAGAAGGGGATAAGCAGGATTCTGCTTCTTAGCCCTCACACTACCCCTTCATTCTGATAATCTAGTAGGATCACCCAAAGGTTCATAAAAGAAAAATCTCCTATCCAAGGCCATTGAGGTCCTCAAAATGACATAGGTTGGTGTAACCTTTTCTCGTTTCAGCCATTGCGGACTCCTTATCGGTAACCTCCTTCCAGGGCTGTGGCGTAGGGATAAAGCTATTTATCCAGCAAACCTCGTCAGCTAAATCAGAAACTCCATAATTAAGCGTGGATACACCATGTGAAGGTTAGGGTACTGGAAGTGGTTATATAAGGTAGAATTAAGCTAGTGTCTTCTCTATTGCTCCTTTAAGGGCTTTCCCTCCCTTCCGTCATTTAATTCCACATCAGACATATATGTTAGGCTCCACTTGCAGAGCGAGAGGAAAATAGGAATCAGTGCTTTTCCCTTTTCTGTAAGGGAGTATTCTACACGAGGAGGGATTTCTGCATATTTTACCCTGTCAATAATGCCATCTGATTCTAATTCTCTTAGTTGGTCTGTTAGAACCTTCTTGGAAATACCCCCGATTAAGACATACAATTTGCCAAAACGCACAGGTCTGTCATTCAATAAATACACTATGAGGGGCTTCCACTTACTACCCATGAGGTTAATGCTGTGCCTCATAGGACAAGCATTTGGATTCTGTATAATCTTCCTACCCATAAAAGTTACTTTTAAGTAACCATAAATTTAAAGAATTTTCCCCAATTGTTTTGAAATGAAACTCTTAATAGTTTATTATGTAAACCTAATTGGTTTATAAAATGAACCCAAGAGAAAATTGCAATGAAAGAATGAAGTAAAATAGCTGAGATTTATATATTTACTGGGTTTAGCTAACAGGAAGGAGAGGGAGCGGAGGTATATGATTAGTCGCTTAGGTATTCTAGTTGGCTTTCCTATTTATGACTATTAACCATACAGATTAATAAAGATGATTGAATCCAAAGATTCTAAAACGGCTGTATTATTTCAGCCCCTAACAGTTGGTTCTCTTACCTTAAAGAACCGGGTAGTGATGGCTCCTATGACTAGAAATATGTCACCCGGGGGCGTTCCTAATGCTGATGTAGCTGCTTACTATCAGCGTAGAGCTGAAGGTGGAGTAGGATTAATTCTGTCTGAGGGAACTGTCATAGATAGGCCAGCATCCAGGAATGAGCCTAACATACCCTTCTTTCACGGGGAAGATTCATTAAATGGGTGGAAAGCAGTCATAGACGGGGTTCATGCGGCGGGTGGAAAAATGGGCCCTCAAATTTGGCATGTAGGTTCCACGCCAGGTCAGAGTGGCTGGGCACCTGAGGCAGAGACAGAGAGCCCTTCAGGACTTTCAGCACCTGATACGCCTCGCGGTAGGGCTATGTCTGAGGAAGATATTGCTGATACTATTTCTGCTTTTGCGAAAGCGGCAGCAGACGCCAAAAGGTTGGGCTTTGACATGACGGAAGTTCACGGAGCACATGGCTATATAATTGATAAGTTTTTCTGGTCAGGCACTAATACTCGTACTGATGGATGGGGTGGAGACACCCTTCCAGAAAGATCCCGGTTTGCCATTGAGGTAATTAAGGCCATTCGTGCCGCAGTAGGCCCTGGTTTCCCCATTTCATTACGTGTAAGTCAGTGGAAACAGCAAAATTTTCAGGCTAAGCTGGCCACTACCCCTAAAGAGCTGGAGGCCTGGGTCATCCCCTTGGCAGAAGCTGGAGTGGACATATTTCACGGTTCACAGCGTCGGTTTTGGGAGCCTGAATTCCCTGAGGTAGATGGAGAAAATGGGCTCAATTTTGCAGGTTGGCTGAAAAAACTCACTGGGAAGGTGTGTATAAGCGTAGGATCTGTAGGATTAGACGCTGATATGATATCTGCATTCATGGGTAAGGGATCTGGTGTATCCGAACTATCCAATCTATTACTCCGAATGGAGAGAGAAGAGTTTGATCTTATAGCAGTAGGCCGCGCACTACTCAGTGATCCTCACTGGGTAGATAAAGTAGCTCGCGAGGCGGAGGATGAACTAAAGGGATTTGACCCTAGAGATTTAGCCAGGCTGACATGATCAAAGCAGTTAATTGAATAAGGAAGAGAGATACTCAAGAAGCAGGAATAGAATATGCATCCTGATCTAGTCATCTGAGTACCTTTACTGTAGGAAGTCCGAGTACCGAGAAACAAAAAAAGCCCTCCTAGGAGGGCTTGCTATTTTATGTATTTGCCAGGGATTATACTACCAATACGCAGTTTTGTCCATCTCCGTAAGGAGTAGTTACAAACTTATCTGCTTCAGGGTCATTTTCCCACTTGGCTCCGTCGATGACATATCTAAACTGATATTCACGGCCTTGTTCCAATTCAAGGGTAGTAGAAAAGTCTCCGCTTTTCAAATTCTTCAGAGGGGTGGTCTCTGGATTCCAATCATTGAAATCACCAGCGACATGCACGGTCTTAGCTCCATTTACAATGGACTTAGAAACTTTGAAAGTTACTTTTACTACAGGTTTACTTTTTAAAAACTTCTTGGTAATACTCATAACACTGTGTATTGAACAGTTGACAGAATGTACGCTTCTTTTTTAAGCAGAAATGTTAGTTGGCACAAAGTAAATACAATTATCTTAAAAAAAGCCAGATTCTTTTCAGGAAAATTAAGTAATCATTAAAAAATACCTTTACTTCTTACGAGAATGGCAAATATATAGATATGTATGTATTTACAAATTCGGCTGTTTGGTTTAGGATGTGAGTTATCCAATATATGTAAGGCATACAAGTAAAAGCCCCTTACAACCTGACATTATAACGGAAAGAAAAACTGATAAGTATGATCTTATTTTCTGTATGGAGGAATAGCTGTAGGGCTGAAATAATTAAGTAGTCTGATTATCAGTGAGTTGAAAATAGGGGCCTCCCTGAGGAAGCACTAGGTAACTTTATATAAATTCTCCAGGAAAAAATTTAGGGAAGAAAAAGATGCCCATATTGTAAGAATTCTCTTGAAAGCTTAGCGAATTCTGTCCACTGATTTTATCAGTTCCTCATCCTTCTGGATATTCCTTATAGCCAACCAGACGAGGAAGATAGCTACTACTGGTAAGGCAAATCCCCAGGAAGGAGATCCTGAATTAATACTACCTTCTGAAAGGTAAGGCCCCCGCTGAGAAAGTAAGACTAATAAGAGAATCTCCATCATCAGTGTAATGATGCTGAAATATCCTATTCGTATCTGACTTTTTCGGTCAGAGAACTTAAATATGGTAACTAATATAAACACAGTAGCTATTCCTAGAATCCCCATCAGGCCAATGTGGAAGGGGGTTTCTGTAAACAAGAGACTTTCATTTCCTGCCTGCGTATCATACTGGATTTTCATGCCTGATATTTCCTCTACTCCCTCCTGATGTTGATAATTCCAAAGTGGAGCTGCAATCAGCCCCATATTCACGATGATGGCTAGTAGCAAAAAGAGTGTTTGTATACGCTGAAGCATGATCAATGATTTTCTCCGTCAAAACTACTGAAAGTTTTGAGAATACCACTGCCTGATAAGGAGTTCCTAACTTTCTGCTAGATTTGTTAGCTCATAAGGCCATGTTTGAATTGCTGGTTCCCGTCATGCATATCTGGTTAAGGAATCTGAGCGCTTACTATTCTTTAAAAAAGCTAGCTTGTCAGCTCCCTTAATTAAGCATTTTTACTAGAGAATTACCTGTTTCGAACCATGCCTAAGTAAATGAAATTGTAGCGTGAGATACTTTCTTGACATAAGCTATCTGGGTACTCATTATGCAGGCTGGCAAATTCAGCAAAATGCACTTACTGTACAGGAGGTACTAGAAAAAGCATTACAAACCTACACTGGAGAAGCTATCTCCGTATTAGGGGCAGGGAGAACAGACACCGGGGTACATGCCAGTCAGCTATTAGTCCACTTTGATTATGAAGGGGAGATATCTGAGAAAACCAGGTTTGGGCTAAATGGTATTCTTCCGCATGACATAGCTGTTAATGCTATCTACCTTAGCGAGCAGCAACATTTTCACGCACGCTTTGATGCTATTAGCCGCGCTTACTGTTACAGAATTAGTACCCAAAAGGCACCCTTAACCCACCAGACTACCGCATGGATTAGAAGAGGGGTAGATGTGGCAGCTATGAATGAAGGGGCCAGGGTTTTATTAGCTTATGAAGACTTTGCTAGTTTTTGTAAGCTTCATGGAGA
>JBCCLI010000372.1:0-6545 GCA_039026975.1 Bacteroidota bacterium
AAGTCAGCTTCTGCACTGTCAAACTGAAACGTTATGTCCTTGTAAAAGAATCCTCTATCTGCATAAATGTATCCGTATGAAGGATTTTCCTGGACGGAAAGATTATAGTATTTCCGTATGGAGTCCTTCCTGCCTGCTACTTTGGAGAATGGCCTGTAGATATGAAACAGCTTACCCATATCATGATAGACATAGGCGCTACCCCGTCCTCCATTTAATTGAATGCCTTTTCTGTAGTCATTCATGGCTGCCTCATATTCCTTGAAGTTGTTTTGTTTCAGTCTTCCTCTGTAGAAGTACGCCTGAGGATACTCAGATTGTAAGCTGATGGCTTGATTATAAGCGGTTAAGGCACTATCATATCTACCTTTTACTACATAAAGTTTTTCATTAGGGCCTTTAACATACTCATGAAATAGACGGGCTTTCTGGAAGGAGACTTCAGCATTTTGAGTTAAGGCCTGAGGGTCATTAGTGAGGGCCCTCTGTAACCATTCAGCTGCTTTGGTAAACTGGTTTAATGAACCGAAAACCCTGGCAAACCGCAGGTATAATGGGGTATAGCTATCTCTCACTTCCTTATAAAAATCAAGTGAGGCATCATAGGCCCTGTTGCGCTCCTGCTCATTTCCTTTAGCCCAGAAAAGAATATCCCTTTCAGCTTCAAATACATCATCTGGAAGTCCAACGAAAATGGTATCTGACCGGACTTTATCCCAGTAGTCATTTCCGAAGAGTTCCTGTTCTTCATATGCATTTAGGGGCGTAGTAGCTCGGATTCTCCACCTGAGCTCATCTTTTCTGGAGTCCTCATGCACAAATTTATAGTCCCCCCAGATGACCATATCAGCCAGCTTCTTTTTACCTAACGCTTTGGCCTCATTAATAGCCAGTTCTCCATCAAAGTTGTTGAGTTCTTGAGAATCGTAGGTTTTTACTTTCAGTTCCAGTTTGGCTTTGCTGGAGGAAACATCCAGATTCTTGATCTTGGTCTCAAGAGCTCTTTCCAGTGAGGTAGGCCATTTTTCTCCACTTTCTACAAATGGGACAATCATGACCTTGTAGATTCCTTCCGCATTTCCAAAAAAAGTAGGGTCTTTAGGTAATTTTTCTATTTGTTCTTCTATAGATAAACCTTTATCGGAGGGAGTTATTTCTCCTAGAGAAGATTGATCTGTAGGGATGTCATCAGGAACCTTTTTAGACAGCATGCCAGGTAAGTAGATGGCAGCCAAAACGGCCAACACTACTCCTATGCCCAGGGTAGCTAAGCTGACAGGCTTTTTCCAGAAAGGTCTTTCTTCCTCCTTAGTGGGTTGATTACTCACGCTTACCGTTGTGTTACGGGAAGATTGGATTGCCCAGTCCAAGGCTGTTTCCTGTCCTTCCTGCACATATAAGCCCCAGGGGAGGTGGTTGTCAGTAGCTGCCAGTTCCTCCTCTTTCCCTTCCCAATCCAGGGATCGGGTGCCTGTATTCACAGCATGGTAGGTCAATGAAAGGGCAGTGGCAGCCATAGCCATATCAAAAGATTCTCTAATGGTACTTTCCCCTGCTATCCCTTTGTAAAATTCTATGGCAAATCTGGCGGCTTGCTGATCATCTATGGGCCTCTCTGTGGCTATGACAGCTGGGATACCTGCCTGAAGGACGGCCTCTACGATGGGGTAGGTACCACACCCATTCAGGAAGACCAGTTTTAGGCTTTCTATGGGTTTAAGGAAAGTAGCCAGGGTGTCTGCAGGAACTATCTGTTCTTCTCCCATGGAGGAGATTAGACGTATTTGGGCTCCATCTGCATGTCCCGCAAAATGGATAATGGAAATTCGTTGGCTGTAATCAGGATTTCTCAATTCATCAAAGAAGAGTTCCGCAGAAGTATCTCCGTCATCAAACACCTCAATGGCGTCATTTCGGGCCGTTTTGAGAATTTTCTTGATATCCTGTCTTTCGGAAACGAGATAATGGAGCCTTCGTCCCTCCTTAACGCTATTGGCACAAGCAAGGAATACGACGGGTTTGTGCATCTCAGTAGGCATCACGGCTGAATTTGGAAATTCCTGTATGGTGGGAGGTAAAAGTTGGCTGGTATAACTAGTTTACAATGGTATATTCTCTATGCATGACTGTTTTAATATATGCAAAATATGGCTTATGCACTAGTAGGAAGTGTCTGAATGTCAATAGATGGGGCTGCTTCTACCTATTTGGATACTAGAATCGGGGGTACATCGCCATGTTTCATGTATTACCTATTGGCTGTCTGCTTTAGTTATGGGATGTTGATGAAAGGCTTAATTCCTAAGCTACCTCTTATGCTTGGGCCTAGCCTATTAATTTCTTTGCTGTAGCGGCATAGGGTTTTTCGCTGTCGCCTGAGGTCGAATGCCTCGACCAAGATATACTTCATTCGCTTTCCCAAACAAAATCCAGCAGGGTTGAGTCCCTGCAGAGGGAAATGGGGATGTGCGGCAGGGTTAAAGAAGCCCCACCTTACGGCAGGCTTTGTACGCTATGACTGTGTTTCCTTCCTAGAGAAGCTCACGGCTCTACGCTGTTGAGGCATTCTACCGCGGGCAGAGGGGGTTGTTTCCATCCAGAGGGAAATGGGGATGCGCGGAAGGGTTAAAGAAGCCCCACCTTACGGCAGGGCTTTATATGCTATGACTGTCTTTCCTTGCCAGAGCAGCTTACGGTCTTCCGCTGTCGAGGCATTCGACAGCGGGCGGAGGGTATCCTAACTGGAGCGTTTCTATGTCCAGCTTTCTGCTGGCTGCGTAGGCTTTGGCTTTAGTGCTGCGACTGATGGCGTGCTGGCTGGTTTGGTAGAGTTTTATCAACAGACCCATCTTGGTGATGAGGCTTGATCTTGTGTGTGTAGGTACAGGTAGGTGTATTAGGGAATGAGACACCAATGTTTCTGCTTTTTTAAGTGCCTCATGCTTGCTGATCCCCTCATACTTCATGATGAAGTCTAGCTGGTCTCCACTACCTGCCTCACACTTAGACGAAAAACAGGTCCAGCTATCTGTCTTTAGATACACCTGCAGGCTAGGGGTCTTGTCCGCATGCCAGGGACAGCGCAACTTCCCATGCTTGTCTGGAACCAGGCCGTAATGCGATAACACTGCAGACAGTCTCAAGTGGGTCTTTAGCTCAGGGATGGTCATGGTGGATGCTTGGGTGAAAAGTTTATAAAAAAGAGATAGGTCAAATACTTCACTTATCAGTGACAATAATAACAGATAAATTACCCTTTATCCAAATTTATTTGTTTGTTTTTTAACGCTTAAATGAGCTATTTCTACCTTAATTCGTATCATTAAAGGCTTTTTGTCATTTATCAGTTATGGATTTGGGAAAGACAATCACTGAACTGCGAAAAGAAAGGGACTGGTCCAGAGAAAAATTAGGAAGTCTGGTAGGCACTTCAGGTGCCGTTATTGGAAGGTATGAAAGGGAGGAGATTACACCTTCTGTTGAAATTGCCAGAAAGATTGCCGATGCCCTGGAAGTTTCCCTGGACTATCTAACAGGAGGAACATCTGTAGTTTTGAAGGACAAGAAGATGATCTACCGATTGGAACTCCTTGAAAAGATCAATAAGAAAGAAAGGGAGACTATTTTACATGTTGTAGATTCTCTTTTACAATCTGCTCAGTTGGCTACTACTCAGCAAAAGCTGATGTAGATAGGTGTATTGACTTCTTTGTTAAACTGACTTAACACATAACTTTTATGAACCTTCAATATATATCTGACAGTTCCGGAAAAATCACAGGTGTATTCATTCCTATTCTTGAGTGGAATGAGCTCAAAAGAAAGTATGATGGCATTGATGATGAGTCTGCTTTTATTCCACAGTGGCATAGAGAACTGGTTAGCCAAAGATTAATTGACTATCAGAATGATCCTTCCAAGGCTTTGGACTTTGACCAGGCTATGGAGGAGATTGATCAGCAACTCTGATGGTTCTCTTTAACTGTTCTCGCTAGAAAAGCTTCCCCATTCTTGATACTTACCTTTCCAGATCAACCCTGATGTACAAAGCCATTATTCTCCCACAAGCAAAAGAAGATGTTAGAGAGGCTGCCCTATGGTATAACCGCAGACAAAAAGGCCTGGGAAAAAGATTTACTGCAGAACTAACAGAACGCATTCAACTCATTCGCCAAAACCCCAGCGTATATGCCATCAGGTATGAGGATGTCAGAACAGCCGTCCTTAACATATTCCCCTTCATGATCCACTACACCCTGAATGAAGCTGAGAAGACAATCATCATTGTAGGCGTTTTTCATACTAGCCTTAGCCCTGATAGGTGGAATAGGGATAGAGAATAGTCTGAAGGGTGGTTGCCCTCCTGAGGGAAAGGGGGATGCGTGGAAGGGTTAATGCCCCGTCCCGCAAACGGGACAGGGCTTTATATACTATAACTGCATTTCCTTGCTAGAGCAGCTCACGGTCTTCCACTGTCGAAACATTCGACCGCGGGCGGAGGGGCAAATACTCGACCTGTATTTTTTAAAACAGCAACAGTTTTTTGAGCGGTAGATACACTCATATTTATAGGGCCAACTCTTACGAACGGTTCTGGTACTTCTGCTCCTATCATTGGTAGGTATGAACGTAATGAGATTAAGCCCTCCATTGATACTGCCAAAAGTATTTCTGATGCCCTGCAAGTAAGCATCGACTATTTGGTGAGAGGATCTGACACTTTAGTACTGGACAGAGAACTCCTACAAAGAATGGAAGATATTCAGCAGCTTAATGAAACTGACAAGGGACACCTCTTTGCCCTTATGGATGCTTTCCTCAAGCAGACTAAACTACAGCAGATTTTGAAGTAATGATAAAGCCCCATCCCGTGAGACGGGACAGGGCTTAGGTTATATGTTTCCTTGCTAGACCAGCTCACGGTCTTTCTTGCTCGTTACAAACCAGCGTGGGCGGGGGGTCATTCGACCGCGGGCGAAGGGTAATTATTGTGGAATTAAAACATCATCCAAAAGTAGGTACCATTTGTCGTGAGCATATATGTAAACGAATTTTTTAAGCTTTATGCCGTAAAATAATCCTTCAATTTTACTTTTTTCTTTTCCTTCTATGATTACTGTTCTTAATTCAATTAATGAATTATAAAAAATACCTTTATCCGGGAGGTATTTAAGCTCGGATTTATGAGCCCACTTCCCCTCGGTACCGTCTAAAAGTTTAAGGTGGTACTCTTCGGTGGAAGTAATCAATCTGCATTCATTAAATTCTAATTCGATTTTATATTCCTCAAAGTCTGGATCCATCCCTTGCATGTCATACGTTTCTCGCAAAATTACATTCATAGAGATAGAAATTTTTTTGTCATTTACCGATAAAATAATAACCTTCTCTATAAAATGGCCTAAGCCTGAACGCAAGGGAAAAGATACCATCAACAAGCTATCACAAATATGACTAGCAGTTGCTCCCCAAAGTAGGTTTCTATAGTAGATTGAATCTAGAGTATCTTTATTATTATCAAGAAGATATATTGATACTCTAGTACCCTTGCTTTCAATATGTAACTCAAATGCTTGCTCACTCTGAATATCTATTAGGTTGAAATCTTGATTTTGTGCAAATAAGCTTTTGCCAAGTAAAAAGATACATAGTATGAGGAAATTGCTATTCATGTAAATGGATTTTTAATTCACGAATGACCTTCCTGTACCTCTGAAAAACGTAGTTTCACCAATTGCTCTTAGTCGCTCAAGCGCTCCTGCATTCTCTTACCGTGTGTGCCAGTGGTTTCTCCAATTATTTGGATTTTGAGGTAAAAGTGACGATGCTTCCCAATGAGTAGCCCCTCCCGTATTATCTCCTTGCTGAATTGATCTCAAAGCTCCTCTAACCCTTGTCCTAAATGCATTACTCTGATCATTTACATTTAACAATCTAGATACACCATAACCCATCGCTGTTAAGTAGGGTCTATTATCTATTTGTCTTTGTTCATCAGCGTTTCTCGCAGTTGGAGGATTTCTAGCGTACATTACAGGAAGATTATCAATATTTCTGGAGGTTATATTACTTCGAAAGCCAGTGTTTCCTGCTATGTTATTTAAAATAGTTGAACCTATCCCTTGAGCCTCTCCAATATCGTCCGATGATTCCCCTATAACAGTAGATACAAAATCTTTGACTCCTCCAATACTAAATTCTTGCCAAGTGTATGCGCTTCCATCAGTACCAAAACTTAAGCCTGGTGTTCCAGTAATTAACCGCATTCCATCAATTACTGCCGCTTGTTCATCCTCTGATAGATGCTCGAATCCTTGAACCTGAAATGCTTGTATTTGCATAAACAAAGCATTCTCACCACCATTTGAGACTGTTAGGTTTTGTTGGTTGTCTATACGAATTGTATCCTTACCGTCTGGATCAATAAAAATCAGAGGACTATTTACAACAAAATTATAAGGAGAATGTCCAAGTGAGTTTTCCGCTAGCACATCCACGCCATTCCACCTAGCGATGCTAGGATCATACATTCTTGCGCCATAATC
>JBCCLI010000373.1:0-6542 GCA_039026975.1 Bacteroidota bacterium
AGAAACCAATGCCACCAATGTCTTTATGGTCAGACAAGGCGTGCTACGTACGCCTACCCCTGACGCATGCCTACCTGGTATCACACGTGCCCTGGTCATGGAGCTAGCTAAGGAAGGTGGAATCCCCCTGGAAGAAACCCGCATCAGTCTGGCAGAATTTCATGCCGCTGATGAAATCTTCACCACTGGAACTATGGGAGAGTTAACACCTGTCCTCAAACTTGACGGCAGAGTGATAGGAGAAGGTATTATAGGTCCCATTACCAAAAAGATTCAGGAGTTGTTCAGGGCTAAGACTGAGAAGATGGGGGTAACTATTCCAGAGTGGTAAATGAATTAGCGGACAGGAGTCCCCTACTCTTATCGTTACCAAGCAGGAGCTTGGCAACCCTCAAATGTATATTGAACAAGCTACTACTTGTTCAAGGTTTTGTCCAAGACTCCCGTCCTGGAACAGTAACTCTTACCGATTAAATTAGCTTCAGGAAAGCTGAATACTTTTACTTGGAATCTCTCCTATCCCAAGGAGGTCGGCGACGAGTCTTTCATAGCTTCTCTCCTCCCCAGTAGTCAAAAACAACTCTTCCCTCTCAGGAGAATCACCTTTTGCCCATAGCTCTTTCACCCTTGTGGCGATAGCGGCCGAAGGTTCATGGATTTGCAGACTACCTTGGGTGATTTCTTCTATGGCAGTGGCGAGGAAGGGATAGTGGGTACAACCGAGAACCAGCTGGTCTACGGAAGTTTCCATCATGGGCTGAAGATAAGACTGTAGGAGGGCTTTCCCATCTTCATCCTCCATATCCCCTGACTCTACCCACTCTACCAGACCATGTCCTATTTGGACTATGACCTCCACGCCTGAGGCGTAGCGCTCAGAGGTTTGGAGGAAGTGCCCCCCTGTTAGCGTGCCTGCAGTGGCTAATACGCCTACTTTTCCAGTCTTTGTCTGAAGGGCTGCTGGTTTGATAGCAGGCTCTACGCCCACAAAGGGAATATCAAATATATCCCTCAGGTGGTGAATAGCTGCTGAGGTGGCTGTGTTGCAAGCTATGACTATCAGACTACAGCCGTATTCCTGAATCAGGTATTCAGTGATTCGATGGCTTCTATCACGTATCCACGCAGGGTTTCTCTCTCCATAAGGACAGTAGGCTTGATCAGCCAAATAAACCAAACTGCTATGAGGAAGACGCCCCCTGACAGCCTGCCAGATGCTTAGCCCCCCTACCCCTGAGTCAAATATGCCGATTCTCATGGGAAACGAACGATCTTATTGGTGAGCGTTCCGAAGGGTTCCATCTGTATTTTCAAGGTATCTCCAGCTTTGAGGTACTTATCTCCCACCCTTCCGCATGCATTAGGGAGCATTCCTGTGGTGATCACATCTCCATAGGATAAGGTCTCATGCTGAGAAATATCTGAGATAATTTTTGAGATGCTCACGGGTAACTCAGGATAAGATTCTGATATCCATTCCTTATCATTTACCGCTACCTCAAGATGAAATTCATCTTGTTCAGCTAAGGCCTCTAAGGTTAATAGATGAGGCCCCATGACATTAGAGTGGTTGAAGGACTTACTCTTAGTATGTGGTTTTTTTCCTTCTAGCTCTTGCTGGTAGAGGTCCGTGGCAGTAATATCATTGAATAGACTCAGGCCCCCTACATATTCTAAGGCCTGCTCTTCCGGAATATTCACGCCCTCCTTTTTTATAAAAATAGCTAGCTCTACCTCTAGATCCAGCTGGCCAAAAGAAGCTGGCCAAGGAATCTCTTGTTGGTTTCCTATAACTGCTTTATGGTTCCCCAGATAATAGGAGAATCCTACTTCTTTTTTTCTGCTAAGAAGTCTGGTCAGAAACCTACTGACATATTTCCCGATAGAAACAACTCCATCTGGCGCGTACATGTGGGGGTCTTCCATGATGTGTCTCAGACTTTTAGGGAGGGTCAAGGGGGACAGCAGTTTAATTTCTTCCCATGTATATGCACACCCCGGAGGCTGTTCTTTTTCCCAGAAAGCCAGATCATCCTGAATGATACTTAGTCCAAAGTCAAAGTCATGCAGTAAGCTCATCATGGACATAAGCCCAGGTACCATCCGTCTTCTACGCAGAATCTCTACCGCTTGGATATCTACTATATACGCTCCCTCTCCACAAATTACCCCCAAATGATTTTCCGATTGAGGATCTGCTATGGCTTCAAAGCTCACCAGTTTCATCCCGCAAAGCTAATACATATCCCTAACATTCAACTTATCTTATTAATTTGAGTGAATGGATCCTATTCTTACCCTGGGTATTATCATTGCGTATTTTCTAGTCCTATTTGTGATCTCCTTCATAACTGGAAAAGGTGCAGATCAAAATACGTTCTTTACTGCCAATAGAAATTCTCCCTGGTACCTGGTAGCCTTTGGAATGGTAGGGGCTTCCCTATCAGGGGTAACCTTTATTTCTGTACCAGGTGCCGTAGGGGGTGGAGCTGGATTTGGGTATTTCCAGTTTGTGCTAGGAAATTTTATTGGGTATATCATCATGGCCCAGGTACTTCTCCCTCTTTACTACAGACTAAATCTTACCTCTATTTACGGATATCTGGAACAACGCTTTGGATTCTACAGCTATAAAACAGGATCTGTTCTATTCTTACTTTCAAGAATCATAGGAGCTAGCCTGAGAATGTACCTGGTAGCGCTAGTCATTCAGTTAGCTATAGGAGAATATTTTGGTATTCCTTTTTGGTTGACGGTTCTAGTATCCATAGCCCTGATCTACTTATATACCTTCAGGGGAGGGATTAAAACCGTAGTGTGGACGGATACACTCCAGACATTCTGTATGCTTCTCGCGGCAGGTATTACCGTTTGGGTCATCTCTGACTCCTTAGGGAGTGAAGGAGAATCTGTGTTTAACATGCTAGTGGATAGCCCCTACACCAGGACTTTCACCTGGGGTGGGCCCTTTTCTGCAAACTTCTTTACACAGATAGTTAGTGGTGCCTTGATTACCCTAGTTATGACAGGCCTGGATCAGGATATGATGCAGAAAAATCTCACCTGTAAAAACCTGGGGGAGGCACAGAAAAATGTGTACTGGTTTTCCTCTGTTTTTGTCTTCGCCAATTTACTTTTCCTAAGCCTTGGGGCTCTTCTATACCTATTTGGGTTGGATCAGGAAATCATCCGAGAGGAAATGGTGGAGGGGAAGTTTCAGCTTCTTATTCAGGATATCCCGACGAAAGAATGGATCCCCAGGAGGACAGATGAACTCTTCCCCAGCATAGCGCTCTCCTATTTAGGGCCTGCTGCAGGAATTGCTTTTGTGCTGGGGGTAATAGCTGCAGCCTATTCTAGCGCAGACTCTGCGCTTACGGCCTTGACCACCTCCTTCTGCGTGGATATACTGGGATTTGAAAAAACGCCTCCTAGCCCACAGAAAACCCAAACTCGCTTTCAGGTTCATATGGCATTTGCACTCACCCTTTTTTTAGTGATTCTCATCTTCAATTGGCTTAATGATCGTGCGGTAGTGTATGACATTTTTACTGCAGCAGGCTATACATACGGACCCTTACTGGGCATGTATGCCTTCGGCCTCTACACTAACTTCCAGGTAAAAGATAAGTTGGTTCCTTGGGTTTGTATTATCTGCCCCATTCTGAGCTACCTCATAGATTATCTCTACTCTCTAGGGTTTTTCATTATTATGGTGAATGGTCTATTATGCTTTGCAGGTATGTATTTGGTGAGGGAGAGAGGGTAGGCTGTTACTGCAGATCATGGCCTACGGCTTCCAGTCAAGATCTGATTTTCTACGTCCTGAGGATATTATTCTCATTTCTGAACCTGTTAGCACTTAAGATTGTAGTAAAGGCTGCTAGCAGAATAAGAGAAAAAAAGACCGTAATGAAGTAAACGGGCTTGATGGTGCCTGCCACAATTTCCTTACTGGCTAAGGCTACATTGAGAATAGGGATGAACACAGTGCTCCAGTTCAGTTCCACCCCTGGCATTAATCCTATAGCTGCAGGAATGATGACTAAAAAGTTAAGGGGCGTAATAATACTCTGGGCCTCTTTAAAGTTCCTTGCATAGCTGGAAATAGGAATAAGGATACCGGCGAAGAATACAGCCATAGGCAGGACTAGTGCGAGAAGTAGCAAGATCGTATTAGCCTGAAAAATGCCGTCTAATATTTGGAGAAAAGCCTCTGGAATTTCATCTATTAATCGTATTCCCAGGTATAATCCCAGCATAGATAAGCCAGCAGAAATTAGTCCTGATACAGCTATCACGATCATCTTACCGGTCAAAATTTGTCCTCGGCTAATGGGAACCGTGAGTATGGTCTCCATAGTTCCCCTTTCCTTTTCTCCCGTGAATAAATCTATAGCGGGATACATACACCCAAAGAAGCTAAAAATGATGAACATGTACGGAATAAAGCCTCCTGCCATCTTCCCAAACACTTCTTGCCTGGTGGCTACATCTACATCATCTACATCCAAAGGAGTTATAGACTGCTCATCTAATCTGAAATTCTCGAGCCTGGAAGCTAGTACACTATCACTGTAGGCTTCAAATACAGCCTGCATCTTCTCTTTCTTATTATCATCATCTGTAGACTGGTAAATTAACGTCAGCACCCCAGACTCAAAGTTCTCCATAGACAATGAAAAGGCCGGGCTTATGATCAGCCCAAGATCCAGGCTATCTTCACGCACATACTGCTGAAGATCCTCTTCCCCATCCATCAAAATCAATTGAAAATCTTCCTGCTTCTCTAAAAAGGAACGGAGATCTGTATTCTCTTCCTGACTTATCAGGCCAATTTTCAGGCTTTCCGCCTGCTTCTTTTGGCTTTGACTGATCTGAATTCTAGCTGTTGTGTATAGAATAAGGGGGAAGAGTAAGAGTGGGATGATAATCATAATCAGGAGGGTTCTCCTGTCTCTAAGAGTATCTAAAAACTCCTTGCGTGCAATTGTGAGGATGGTCTGCATATAGTAGAGACGTTTAATTCAACAAAGCTAGGGAAATTATGGGAAAAGACGTACGCCCTCAGGAATTCCTGCCCTGCTGAAAGAAGCGCTCTCACTTTCTTCCTAAAAAAAGGCCGCCCATTAGTAGGACGGCCTTCAAAGACACGAAAATTAACCCGAATCAACCTATGAAAACCACACACTTAACTTTTCTAATAAGCTTTATTATTCTTTTACCCTAAGTCACTGGTAGAAATTATAGCTGTTTCTGTCTTTCATTTAGCTTCCAATCATAAGAGAGATAGCTTACCTTAGCGCGCGTATTTATTTCTACTGAGGCATACTGATTTAAGAAATCTATCAGGCCTCCTTTCTCTGTAAAATCTGACCTAAACCAGAGAAATATCTGTGATATCTTTACCTTATCAGCCGTAACCTGGTTCCTGAGAGGATCTGCAAGAAACCGCTCTGCCTGGTCTGTCAGCTGTGTTTCCAGCTTTTTAGCTGTGTAGGCTTCTTGTCTTAGGACAGGACAGGAAACCGAAGCACAATTAATAGCGAAATGAATCCGGGGCTCCCTAAAGTCCTTCCTTAAAATTTTATGCTCTATGATATGTAGGCTCATCTCCTGACCCCCTATCTGAAAGAACTTCTTCTTCCAGATTGTGGCTACTACAGGAATGGTATGAAGATCTGTAATGCTCTCTATGGGATAGTGGTCAAGGATAAGCTTGACTGTGAAGGCATTATAGGCATTAATCCAGTAGGATAGTGCTTGTTTCTCACCCCAGTCTTCTGTGGGTGGATGAGCAGCTAATTCCTTCAGATACACCTCTAGCTGGTCTTTTTCTGTCAAGAAGCCATCATAGTCCACCCATCCATCTTCAGAAACCCACTTTTTAAGTAGTCTTTCCCACTTCTCATGATCTACACTTGCATGCGAAGTGGATACTTGCTGATCTGAAGTTAAGGCAGGCTGACAACTCAGTAGGGTGAGTAGACAAGCTATCAACCATAATTTATGGGTAGGAATGAGTGAGAAATTTTTCATCTATAATTGAAGCTAGGTAGGACTTACAAGAAACATTGTCTGCTTCCTTACAAAAAAGATACTCCCTTTTAAAACTTTCCGGTTAAAAAGGACTTGTTATCCCTGGATAAAACCTTCATTTTTGTATTTGCGTCTTATTGTTTTAAGAGCATTTGATCATTACATCTTCTCACATATTGTTATGAAAAAGTATCTATTCCTTCTACTATGTTTTTCCCTTTCATTTTCTGCCTTTAGCCAAGAGGTTCCGGCGGACAGTGTATCTGCTGATGGAAAAACCTCCTTCCACGGTGAGCGCATTTCAGAAGATGGCGCCCTTTCCCTAGAGAAAGTTCCTATGCTGGTAGCTGAGGGACAAGAGTTAGCCAGCCTAAAGCTTAGCGGGGAGGTTGACGCTTGTTGCCAGGCCAAAGGCTGTTGGATGAGCATGACCCTCCCGGACGGAAAAAGTATGCGAGTAACTTTTAAGGATTATGGGTTCTTTGTTCCTATCAATTCTGCTG
>JBCCLI010000374.1:0-6539 GCA_039026975.1 Bacteroidota bacterium
ATTCCCATCCGTGTGATTAGCCAGTGGAGCTCCAGGATAGCGGAAGTTCATCCCCAGGTTAGCAAAGGTAGTGGAGATCAGATTGGGCAATTGATCAGGGTCCACTGTCCCCTCATTCTCAGGGTCCACATTCTCGAAGTCAGGCACTTCAAATACCGTATTCTGATCAATAAACCAGGTATCTTTTAATTCTTGTAGGGTAGGCATATCAGTCTTGACTTGCTAGGGTGGCACTTAGTTGGACGGTATTTTTATTTCCAAATTCATCCCTTACCTGGATTCTATAGGTATGATCTGTTCCTGAATAACTATTTTTATGAATGAAGGAATAGACTCCTGTGGGTAGCCATTCAGATACAGTTTGAAAGCCGTCCATATAATCTGCCTGATGTTGGACAAGGCATTGGAGGTTGGCGTTTTGATGGCTCCACTCTACCAATACAGCTACCTGTGTATTGGGCTGGGGACTATCAAATCCATATACACTTCCTTGCTCATCTACTCTGACCCATGTTAAGCTAGTGATATCAGGAGGGACTGGTGGAGTCTGGTTAACCGCCTGTCCGGAGGAAGGAACAGCCTCCTTAGACCTAAGCCACCTACCTTCATCATCTACTCCTACGGCTACCAAGGTGTAGTAATAAGGCTTTCTAGCCGCCGCCGTAGTATCTATAAACTCATAATAAGCAGGTACATCAGCAGGACAGATCACTGAAAATTCATCAGATGGGTTATGCTTAATTACCTCCGTTAGTCTCCAATCAGCGGCATTAGCCTTGACATCAGTTCGGTAAAGAAGGTATCCTGCTACTCGTGCATTAGGCTGCACGGCCCATCTAATGATTATCTGGTTTTCTCCTCCAATAATAGAGCTAATTACGGGTCTTTGTGGGGGAGTAGTTTTGGGACAAATAACGGGAAGTGATGATGGGCTAAAGGAACTTTCCAAGCCATTCAAGCCAGTGGTCTTTAGCTTATAAAAATATACATTGTTTCCCCTCCCATTTAGGGTGGTATCAGCGTACATCAGTATATCTGAAGCAGGGGTATAAGTAGGTGATTCTCCCGGATCAGGAATTTCTGTAATTCTATCTTGGTAAGCAGGATCATTCTCTTGTATGGGTTCTCCATGTAGGCGGGTATAAACTGCTTGATTCTCAGGAATATTAGCAATTATATACATCTGGGTAGGAGTAAGATCAACATACTGAGCCAAGGCATCATTTACATTGGGTTCATAGGTAATCTGGGATATTCTTGTAACATCAGCAGGAGGGAAGCCTTGGTTTTGCAGAGAAACATAATCCACCGTGTCCCCTCCAGCACGCCTGGTGTTATCTTCCAAGAATAAGGAGGTATCCATAGCCCTATACAGGTAGTGTACTACTTCAAGGCCTGTTTTCTCCCACCTAACATAGTAGGTGGATTTAGCATGTACATCTGCTGGGGAAGCCTTATCAAGCGCCACCTCCTGATAGGTAGGCATACTAGGAGCGGGAGGTGCTTGCTGGTAGATAGCCATGATAGAAGCAGGAGTAGAGGTGGCCCCTTCCATTCCATTTATACTTGCACATACCCCTACCTGCCCATATCTTGAAGGATCATTCAGACTTAGGGCTAGCTGTGGAAAGGCGGGTTGAGGAATATATAGGGTGTACCCTTCATCTACCTTAGGGGTAGTAGCGGTGGGAATAGGTCTTACTTCAGTATGATGTAAAATATCAGTAGCGTGCCAATTAGCAGCTACTCCATAATTAATAAATCCGGCTTTATCCGGTAATACTGAAATGCTGACTCCCTTATTCACGGCGGGCATCATGGAAAGATCCTGCTCACTCTTTAGAATCGTTAGGCGGACTTCCTCTCCGGCTGTCTGGGTAAGGACTAAAAAGGATTTATTTTTCTGTTTCAGCCAGCTTAACCGTAATACATTCTCTTCTAGTCCCACACTCCCTTCTACCCTTACAGTTAGAATCCACACAGGTATTTGTTGATAGGTGGGTAAGAGTGGATACGCAAGTACCTCTTGTGGGGTAAGAGCAAGCTCCGAGTAGGGCAGAAACCCTTCACCAATACTTGTTATAGTTCCCTGATAGGTATTTAGCCATCCCTCTACCAGGAATACCTGAAAGGCATCTACTTCCTTAGTATGAAGCTGAGCTTCAACTGGCCACTCCCATTGTACTTTCAAAGCCGAGATTTGATTACTCCCCAGCCAGTTAATATCCTCCTGGGAGAGCTGTTGGTTGGTAGAAGTAGCTAAGCCTGTGGAATTTGTAGGTGGAATGTAGGTAGCATAATCTAAAAAAACGGCTGATACATTCACCGGAGCTAAAGGTGGAGCCACGGTCTCTGTGTAGCTTTTGAACCCGCTAAATTCACTCTCTCTCCCAAACAAGTCTATCGCGCCTACCTGATATTGGTAGGGGCCGGCGGCAGATGGAGAGTCAAGGTAATACTGCCGTTTCTCCATCCATTTTTTAGGGACAGCAGATTCTCCCTGAACGGAGCGTTTAGCAGAGATAAGGACAGGCGATTCCTGGGTTAGCCAGTTTGCGGAACCAGAAGTAGCTTTGCGCTGAATATGATAGGCAACTGGATGCTGCGGTAGTAGCTTGATATCTGGATTTTCATTGGCTTTCCAACTCAGCCCTACTTGAAAGGGGATGATCTTCTTCTTTCCATCCTGATAATTCATAGTCCCACCTGGCACGTATTCACAGCGGAGATCATCTGGTTTCTCCAATGGATAGGGAGATATTCCCTGTTTTACCCCACATATTTCAGTGCTTTGAGTAAAGTATGGAGGTTCTTCGAAATCATAGTGTATCCTGGAAAGAATAAGGGCTCCACCAATAATTCTGATTTCATTTATGGGTGCATTAATGTGCAGCCTGATTAATTGGGCTTGTTTGCTTATGACTACTCTTTCTTGATAGGTAAGGTAATAATCCCTAAAGGCTTGTACCTCCACTTTTTTTGATGAATTAGTCCTCATCACCCACAACTGTACTTCAGTTACAGGATGGACAAACCTGAAAGCAGTTTGACTGCCTAGCCTTAACCCTAAGGTAGTTCTAGCCTCTTCATTAGGCTGAGAAACAACCTCCGCATCCTTTGGATGATGGAAATATAACCCTTCCAATATGAATCTACTGGAAATTTTTTGGCCAAGTTCTAATTGGTCAAAGCTGATTTGCTTATCCAGTTTTCTCATATTCCACTCAGGCCAAATGGTCTCAATCCTGTAATCATAGTAAATGTGGCTCTCAGGAGGATGATCCACATAATACATATCAAATACCTTAGCAATGGGCACGTGTAAACACTGGGCGAGCAGCATATCATAAATAGCTACCTGGGTAGTCTGGCCTGAAGGGTTTCTTCTTTTCTCTTTTCTCGTAGCCTCAAAGGTGGTCCAGCCATGAGGTCTACTTATGCCCTCAGCAAAAATTTCCTTAAGTAAGGAGGCAAGCTTCTGTATATTAGAAGATGATACAGAAGAAACACTTTTATTCTTTTTTGTGCCTTTGGTAGTAGATAGCCTACACTCAATTATATCATGGTCAATTTTAGGGGTGATTTCAGAAACAGTGAGGGGAGTGGCTTTATCTCTCAATGTAATAGGTAACCCGCAACCACAATCAAGCTTTATTTCTTCCCACGGTCTTGCCTCTACTGGAGAACATATCCACACATTTAAAGCTGACAGGAGAATTTCTTCCCCTGAAATGATCATTCCGGTAGCCCCTTCTACATCGAAGTAAATGTCTTTCCAGCCCTCATAAGTTCCTAAAACGGACTGTGGATAGGTATGTGCTTCCCCATAGAGTACCGTAATGTCAAAACGTGATTCCTGTCTAATTAATAACCCTAGTTCTATTCTATCAACAGGACGGCTAAACTGGACTTCAATCCCCCCTTTAGGAATGAAAGCAACTTTCCTTTCCGTGTTCCCATGGATTACTTTTGTCAGGATTTTCCTTCCGATTCCCCCTAAAGGAAAAAATTGAAATTTCACATCATATATACCTTGGATACTATATACCTCATACAGTATGGGGTCATCTGGTTTTTTTTCACTCTCAATTTCCCACACATAATGGTTTTGAAGGAAACTCTCCCTCCTAAAGAGTTTGGTACAAACCGGAAATCCTAGTTTATCATTAAAGGCCCACCGTAGGTGTATACCTTCCTCTATTCCATCTGAGCCATTGGTTCCATGACCTATGAGCCTTAGATGGTGTGGATCTGAGACATACGTTTCCTCCATAGCTTATTATTAGACTATGCTGTATCAAAAATGAGTAATATATGATAGCGTATGTTTCTATTTAGGAATAGAAACTATTAGAGGAGAAATCTACAGGGAATTACTAATCGATTATTAGGATGATCCAAAAATAGGAATATTCAATTAGCAACTTGCACTAAATAAATCAATTCTCGTATTATCCCAAAACTTTTCTCAAATTAGGATTTTAAATCATATACGGTTCTTACCAAAGCTTCAAGCCAGCATATTCAAGATCCGTTACGCAAATAGTATCCCCGTATGTCCCTAGATGTAAGCCAAGAAATATTCGAGAAGCTTCTTCAAAGAAGCAATGAACTTATTCTTAAGCAATTCCAAGATGTATCTGCTATTAAGGGATACCATTCCTATCCTCAGCCAGAAGTGGAAGCTTGGTTTGATGAGCCGTTACCTAGAAAAGGGATGGGGGCTGAGGCACTCTTTCAAGAGGTACAGGAGAAAGTCATTCATCCAGCTACCGGAAACCTGGGACCTCATATGTATGCGTATGTGATGGCGGGCGGAACCCAAATGTCTATCATTGCTGAGCAGTTAGCCGCCACCATCAACCAGAATAATACCAAGTGGCACCTGGCGCCTTCTATGCATGAAATAGAAAAGCGGGTCGTCAGATGGACCGGAGAGCTGATGCAGCTCCCCTATCATGAAGCAGGTATCATGGTCAGTGGGGGATCAGCGGCCAATCTTGCTGGCTTGCAAGTGGCCCGGAATGTGTTCTTTGAACAGCAGGATGTCCGGAGAAAGGGACTATTCGGTCAGAAACCCTTTGTGGTATATGCCTCCAAGGAAGTGCATGGGTGTGTGGACAAGAGCCTGGATACCCTGGGAATAGGCTTGGATAACCTCCGTAGGTTACCCGTACATGAAGACTACACCCTGGATCTGGAAGCCTTAGAAACCCACATTCAGGATGATGCAGCTGCTGGCCTACAGCCTTTCTGTATCATTGGAAATGCAGGGACAGTGAATACTGGGGCCATTGATCCGCTGGATGCCTTAGCGGACATAGCAGAAAAGTATCAGTTGTGGTTTCACGTAGATGGAGCCTATGGCGGACTGGCCTCAGCCATTCCGAGCCTAAGGAAGCTGTATAATGGCATAGAAAGAGCAGATTCTATCGCGCTGGATTTCCATAAGTGGCTGTATCAACCCTTTGAGGCGGGCTGTCTGCTGGTGAAGGGTTGGGAAACCTTAAAGAAGGCCTATTTTAAGAAAGCTGATTACCTGGATACTGCCTTCGAACCAGATCAGGGGAAGCGCATAGATTTTAATGAGCACTACTTCCAATTGTCCAGGAATGCCAAAGCCTTTAAAGTCTGGATGAGCCTTAAGTTTTATGGGGCAGACAGAATGGTGGAGATGATCCAACAAGATATTACCCTTACCCACTACCTGGCAAAAAAGGTAAAGGCATCTAGGGATTTCCGGCTCAAGTCAGTTTCAGAATTAGCAGTAGCTTGCTTCCAATACACGGCAGCCTTAACAGATCAGCAAGCTATCATTCGTTTAAACCAGCAACTTATCCCAGCCCTGGAAGAAGATGGGCGGGTATTCATAGCAGGTACAAAGCTACACGGAGAATTTGTGATAAGGGCTTGCCTGATCAACCATAGGAAAACTGAAGAATCTACTAATTATTTATTAGATGTAATCAGAGAAGTAGGTCAGCTCATCCTCACAAAACAAGTACCTATAGCCAAATAAATAAGTATCAACCGCTACATATATTTTGCTAACCCACTCTCACTAAAAAATAGTAACCTAAGTGAAGGGTCTAGCGCTTAGGATTAGATAATTTTAACGTATGAAGAAAATATTAGTCTTTGGTGCGAGTAATAGTGCCAGTTCCATCAATAAACAGCTGGCTTTTTATGCCGCTTCTACCATTAATGGTGCGGAGAAAACGTATATAGATTTGAAAGATTTTCCTCTCCCGCTGTATTGTATAGATGATCAGAAGGCAGAAGGTTTTCCAGAAAAGGCTTCTGAGTTTCATCAATTGCTGGAGAATCATGACGGCTATATCATTTCTCTAGCGGAACATAACCATAATTTCACCTCGGTATTCAAGAATATCATAGATTGGGTATCCAGAATGGATAGGAACATGTGGAAGGGAAAACCCATGTTATTATTGAGCACTTCCCCAGGCGGTAGGGGTGGGAGAAATGTAATGGACATTGCCCTCTCCAGCATGAAAATGATGGGAGCTAATATTACAGGG
>JBCCLI010000375.1:0-6523 GCA_039026975.1 Bacteroidota bacterium
AAAGCTGAAAAGTATTCCTATTAAAAAGCATGGAAGAAGAGCATCTGCTATCTTTAGAATTGGACTTGACCAACTCAGAAGGAAACTCCTAAATGACAGCCACTTAGAGCATGAGATTTTATTATTGTCATGTACTTAGAAGAATTCTACAAATGCCTCCGAAATATCAGTTGAAATATCCATCCATTTAGAAATGGGGGAGTTTATTATAGTACTCACCACAGCTGGCCTAAACCTAAAAATGATGGTTTGGGATCTATAGGTATGAGTGAGGTAAACCGCTTTTGAGCGTGGGCCAATCATTCTGAACCTGGGAGGTTTATGCTCATACACATATATGATGAAATGGGGAGAAACATCCGGCAGAATGACAGTAGGGGAAGCTACCCGATCTGTGTTACTCACGATAAATACATTCTCCACTAGCGGATGATATAGAAGGGGAACCGTTTGCCTGTCCAGCAAGTGGGAGGTTTTCCTACACCATAGCTCATGGTAGTCTGGATTATATACCAACATACAGATAGTTTTCTTTCCTGTTAAGCCCGCTGAAGTAGTTGGTCTACAACTTCTTTTGCCTGAAAGAAATGCCTCTATTCATGGGTTACCATGATGTCAAAGGCGGTTTCCAGGTGATAGACAATGAATTTACTGAAAGGGGAAGTAATGAGCGTTCCTATCACTATTAGGTCCTGGCTAGCAGCTATGAGTTCTTTTAACTTCTCCTGCTCTTGTAGGAATATACCCAGGATATCTCCCTCAATTTCGCTCTGAGAAGGCACCCAAATAGGGGCTGTTTTAGATCTTTTACGCCTGTCAGGACTGACATAATTCAGTATCATCTTTTCATTGAATTTTACCAAGAAGGATCTGCTGAAAAGCCAGGGGACTTTATGGGTACCAGCTCTGATACCTTCTATGACTGGAAAGAAGGAAGCATTCGTAATCAACAAATGCTCCAGGTTTTGGGCTACACTCCATGTATGAGGTTCAGGCTTCCAATTAAGCTGTTCATGACTAAGACCGTCAAAAGCCTGTTGGAAATTTTTTGAGGTCTGGTCTATGACGGCCAGCCAGCGAGATTGGTAGGTAGTGGGATTCATGGTAGGTGTATTTATCTCCTTAATGGGGATGCAGTATACACAATGAGATTGAAAGTAATATACATCCACACCTGATGAATGGTAGTGTCGGTGGTCCTTAATAATGGGAATGATAGCAGTAGCCCAAAGCGCTACTGCCTATTCATTATTATTTGAAACTCCTCAAATATCTGGAGTATCTAGTTCTGCTAAAGAGGCTGCTATTTCCTCCGAGGTAATTTCGTGCTTAACTATTTTCCCAGCAAAGAAATCTTCATAGGCTTTCATGTCAAAGTTTCCATGTCCGCACATATTAAAGAGAATGGTTCTGGAAACCCCTTCTTCCTTACATTTATTGGCCTCAGCTATGGCGGTAGCTATTCCATGGGTAGCTTCAGGCGCAGGTACTATCCCTTCTGTTCTGGCAAATAGTACACCTGCCTCAAAGACTTCCAGGTTATCATGAGCTACTGCTTCTATCAGTTTATCTTTCAATAACTGGCTAACAATGACCCCTGCCCCATGATACCGGAGTCCCCCTGCATGTATAGGTGCAGGCACAAAGTTATGGCCCAAGGTATACATAGGTAAAAGTGGCGTCATACCTACGGTATCCCCAAAGTCATACTTGAATACCCCGCGGGTAAGCTTAGGGCAGGAAGTGGGCTCACTGGCTATACATCTGATATTCTTTCCTTCTTCCAGGTTAAGCCTCAGGAAAGGGAAGGCTAGTCCGGCAAAATTAGAGCCTCCCCCAAACGGCGCAATCACTACATCCGGCATGTCTCCAGCTTTTTCCATCTGTTTGACGGCTTCCTGTCCTATAATAGTCTGATGTAGTTTTACATGGTTTAGGACACTTCCTAGTGCGTACTTAGTATCATCATTCATAGCTGCTCTTTCCACGGCCTCTGAGATAGCTATCCCTAATGAGCCTGTGGTATGAGGATTTGCCGCTAATACCTTCTTTCCAGCCTCTGTAGCCTCAGAAGGAGAGGGAAATACCTTGGCCCCCCAGGTATTCATCATTACCTTTCTGTAGGGCTTCTGCTCATAGGAGAGCTTAACCATATACACCTCACACGCTAGTCCAAACTTATTACAGGCAAAACTAAGGGCACTCCCCCACTGTCCGGCTCCTGTCTCTGTAGTGATTCTCTTAATCCCTTCTTGTTTATTATAGTATGCCTGCGCTACTGCGGTATTAGGTTTATGAGAACCAGACGGACTTACGCCTTCATACTTATAGTAGATTTTGGCAGGTGTATCTAGGGCCTTCTCTAATCCATAGGCTCTGTAAAGAGGGGTGGGTCGCCACATAGCATAGATATGCCTCACTTCATCAGGTATGTCTACCCATTTTTCAGCTGTCACTTCCTGCTGGATCAGGGCCATAGGAAACAAGGGTGCTAAGGCATCCGGGCCTATAGGCTCCCGGGTTCCTGGGTGTAAAGGAGGCAGTGGCTTATTAGGCATATCTGCAACGATGTTATACCACTTATCAGGTATCTCTTTTTCACTCAGGGTAATTTTTCTTTGCTTCATGCTGGTTGTCATGTTGTGTAGTAATAATGGTCCCTTCTAAGGGGATTCAAGAACAAAATAGAATATAGCGTTTTTTCAATATATTCTTCAGAAAGAATGACTATTTAGGGTAAATGGGGCTGTAATGAGTAAGTGAACTTGCTACTCAACAGAAGATCTGTTCATAAGTAGGAGAAGATCTGATCATTCCCCTGCCTGGTAAGTAGGTCTCGTATCATACTCCTAACAGTCCTTCTATTACTTAGCTAAGTTAGATAAGTATAAAACTTGAGGACTTTCAATAAGAAGCATCGCAATTATCACTAGAGAATAAAAAATAACCTGTTTATCAGGAAAATCCTTTAACATAAGTATACACAGTACATGAGACATAAAAAATCAAGCGAGAGGCTAATAAGTACCTATTAGTCTCTCGCCTGAGTAATGTCATCAACTTCTTGACCCTGTCCTTACTCATTTCTTAGAAAGGGTAGACAGTTTTCCTTAACCAGCAGAATTCCTTTATCTACTCTTCTCATCCAGGGTTAAAAGAATTTTCCTACCTTCTTTTTTCCGGCAGTCTGATAGTATCCTATCTTAGTCCCATATCCAAAGGTATCATCACCTAGGCCGTAGGACTGTTTTTGGCTGACATCATTAACTACAATTTGGATATTCTTTAGCCTGCCTGAATCATATAAATCATTAATTCTCCCTAAGCTGGGTGTGGTAGTTTTGCCATGCCTTACTATGTATAAGGTAAGATCTATAAATTCTTTCAGAAGAATATAATCTGGTGTCTCACCTATAGGAGGTGTGTCAAAAATGATAAAGTCAAAAATCCCCTTTAATTCTGTCATCAATGAACTAAAAGATTTTCCCTCTAATAAATCTACTGAGTGGAAGTCTACAGGTCCTGCCGGGATTAGGAATAGATTTGAAATTTCAGTCTCTACCAGTATGTTCTCTAAAGATTCTCTTCCTTGTAAAAAACCGGATAGGCCCCTTTCATTTTTCAATTTAAAGTTTTTATGGAGATCCGCTTTCCTGAGGTCTACATCCATGATCAGTACCTTATAACCAGACTGGGCCATCATAGAAGCCAGGTTAGCTGCACAGAAGGTCTTCCCCTCTCCAGACCAAGTGGAAGTTACCCCTATTACTCTACACTTCATATTTGGTAGAAGATCCCTTACATGCATCCTTATGGTTCTAAAGCTCTCTGCTAGTGGGGTACTTACGTACTTAGAGGTTAACAGCCTTATTTTTTCGTTATTGAAAAGAATAACTCCTATTACAGGTATTTTTGTGTGTAATCTAATATCTCTCAGGCCCTTAATTTTATCATCTACTGTATTGATTAACAGGATGATACCCAGGGGTACCCCTAAACCTGCAGCTAAGGCCATAAAATAAACCAATAGTGAATTAGGGGAGGTAGGCTTATCCCCCAGCTGCCTGGCCTGGTCTACTACGTACTTATCATCTGAGGTATTGGCCAAGGCGATATTAGCCTCAGACTTTTTCTCTAGTAAGTACTGATAATTTTTCTCAATGAGGGTGAACTCCCTTTCCAAGCGGTTAAGCTGCTTCTCATTTCCTGGGAGTCTGTTGAGTTGGGAACGTGTTGAGGCAATGTTTTGCTTGATTTGTGTCAGCTGAATATCAGAGGCTGCCACTCTGTTTTTGGCATTTTCCGCCAGCCTTTCCGTGACATTTTGGATTTCTTTCTCCAGTCTCTGAAGTTGAGGGTTACCCGGCTTAGCAGATTGGAGGAGCTTAGCTCTTTCCTGATACAGTTCAGATAACTGATTTAGAAGAGGGTTCATCATAGGATCCGATATATCCAGCGCAGATGGTGCCAGAAGTTGTTCTCCTCTCTGTGCCTGTGCAAAGTAATCTTCTATCTGCCTATAATACTGATTTTCCCCATTCACCCTAGATAGGTCTTTCTCCAAGTCTAAGACTCTTTTGGTGAGTTCTTCTGAGGCGGTTCCTATGTCTACAATTTTACTTTCAGACCTGAAAGATTCCAGCATATCTTCTACCGTTCTCAAGGAGTCTGCAACTTCCTCTATTTGCTTATCAATTAGAGATATAATTTTATTTCCCTCCGTTGATCTTCTACCCTGCTCTTTCTTTAAGTAATTCTCTATTAAGGTATTGAGGAACTTCTTTTCATCCTTTATGGAGAATCCTTCCGTAGTCAGCTGGATCAAGTTTCCTTCCTCTTCTAGCGGGGCAACTTCCAGTTTTTCTTCAAGTGAAAGGACTTGACTCTCCAGCGTCTGCAAGACAACTTTATAGGTATCTCCAACTTCAAGGAGGTTAGCGTCTTTTATAAAAAGATCAAACTTCAGATTATTCTGGTCAAAAGAAGCACCTGATGTTACCGTTCCATTTACTGCCCAGTCAGGTATAAGAGTATTTGGCTCTTGTGTTTTAAGTTGAAATACTGTGGCTTCAGCTGCTTTTCCTTCTACTAGAAATGATTCATTTCCTTGATAAGTTAACTCAAGAGGTGTATTTACTACTTGAAGGCTGGATGAATCAACTCTAATATAGATCGGGCAGTCATTAGCAGAAATGGAATAATACCTAAGTAAGCCTTTCTTTTGATAGCTTACCCCCATATCCAGAGATTTGGCAGTCTGTGCAAGTAGAGTGTATGACTTAAGAATTCCTACTTCATCTTCTTTTTTCTCATTGGGGTCAAACAGTCCAATCTCATTCATAAACTCCCGCCCTTTAGACCTATCAACTTTATTATCATTAATAAGAAGGGCCGCTTGGGCCTTGAATTTCCTAGGTGTGTCTTGAAGATAAACAAAGGCAGCGGCAAGAAAGAGACCAGAGAATAAGAAGAATAAATACCACCTGGAAAGCAGCCTCAGGAAAATAACTTTAAGCGTAAGCTCCTCTATATGCTGATTCTGTATGCTATTCATAATCAATTATTTTGAGTCAGAGCATATATAGATATGCCTGTTGAAATCACTGCTACAACTGCGCTTACTATAGTAAGTGTGGATAAGTTAGAGCGCTTTACTTTTTGCTTGAGGGGTCTTACATAGACCACATCATTAGGTCTAAGATAAAAGTAAGGGGAACTTATTACGTTAGGATCGGTTATATCGAGAATAGTGGCTTCTGATCCGTCTTCTCTCTGACGTAAAAGGGTAATCTCTGTGCGGTCAGCAAAGTCTCGTAGATCACCTGCTAAAGAAATAGCTTCTAGTAAGGTGAGACGATTATTATATACATAATAATCCCCAGGCCTATTAACTTCTCCTAATACAGATACCTTGAAGCTGACCAGATTAATGATGGCGGTAGCATCTGTAAAAAACTCATCTACCAACCTTTGGATTTGAATCCGGGCTTCATCCAGTGAAAGCCCCTCAACTATGACAGACCCTATAAGGGGCAAGTGGATAGCCCCATTTTCGGAGACAGAGTATCCATTGAGAAATAAAGCTCCGGGATTAACATTTATAAACCCATTTCTTGGCTCTATATTTAAAAACTCAGCATTATCCACCTCCAGGCTTTTTATTTTCACTGAGAGAATGTCTCCTTTTTGAAGGTGGTAAATTGGGTATTCATTTTCTATAATAGTGGATGAGTTCTGGGTAAACTCATTTTCCTGAAAATAGACGGTATCCTGTAAGGAAATGCAAGATGAGAATGCAAAAGCAAGGCTAATAAAGTAGAGATACCTAAGATTCCTCATTATTAACTACTGCGAAAAAACGGTGCTATAATAATACCCCTATTGGATAAAACAACTTTAGAACGTTAGGGAGGATTATAGATTGTTTAATTCCTGAAAATTAATGAGATATTTCAAATATAATTCTTTATTATTTTTTTACTAAAAATTTTTCTGTTATCGTATAAATCTTTTTACTCTATCA
>JBCCLI010000376.1:0-6510 GCA_039026975.1 Bacteroidota bacterium
CAAAAATGCATTGTCCCTCCAATGCATCCCTACAAGCCTCCCACAACCCGTGGAGAAACGGCCTGCTCGCCTACATACATCATAATTCCTCCTCATTCAAGCTGAGATTTTTAGAGGTAACCATTTGATTATGAATACTATATTAAACCATTTGCTAAACCAGGAATTGCTGCAGATAAATTAACCCAATCCCTAAATAGTTGATTATCAGCGAGAATTATCCGGAATCCAAATTCCTTTAACATAATGGGGGAATACTGATATTAACATAAAAGCCTCCTTTTGATAGCTTGCTTTTTACTCCACGGCCGCAATCTCCAATACCACACTTTTCCTCCATAGAGAGACATCCGGATTAAATCCTACCTTCATGAGATATTCTCCAGAATAAGTTTTGGAGGGATCAATGGGAGATTTAGTTTCTGGATAGAGATTGATCTCTTTTAGTTGATATCGTTTCTCAGGAGCTAGGCCTTGGAGTTTGATAGGCTCTGCTGAGTAGGTTAGTTGCCATCTGTTAGCAATGAGATAGGAGAATAAGATAGAGCTGGTTTTATCCTTAGAGACGTACTGAAAGCTGGCAAAGGGATGCTCATAAGGGCTTCTCAAGCGGTGTAGGTCCCCTTTCCAGATGATCTCCTTAAAGCTATTATAGTTTTTCACCGCTTGCTGACAAAACTTTTGGTCATTCTCACTGAGTTCTTCCACTACCACATCAAACCCTAGTTTACCCATGGAGGCTACATCAGTGCGGTACTTGATACTGGCTGTTTTATCCCAATTGGTTACGTGGGCACACATAGAGATAGCCGGATAGTACATGGAAGTGTTCCACTGCATGAAGACCCTATCTACCGGAGCCGTATTATCACTTAGCCAGAATTCTGTGAAATACTGTAAGGCACCATAATCTACTCTTCCGCCACCACCTGAGCAGAGCATGATAGGTACTTTGGGGTATTTAGCTCTTACTCTCTCAAGCACATCATACAGGCCAATTACATAATCCAGGTAAAGATGAGATTGAGGCATTCCCTGTTTATCCAAATAGTCTGAAAAGGCATTATAGATAATAGAATTACAATCCCATTTCACAAAGGCGATCTCAGGATTCTCCGTAAATATCCTGTCAAATACGCCAAAGACATGATCCTGCACCTCCGGATTAGAGAGATCCAAGACAAGCTGATTTCGGTAATAAAATTCCTGCCTATCTGGCTGGCGGATCACCCAGTCTCTATGATTTTCATACAGCTCAGATTTAGGATTGACCATTTCCGGCTCTATCCATATCCCAAACTTTGTACCCTTGTTAGTAGCTTCCTTTACCAGATAGCCTAGGCCATCAGGTAGCTTTTCTTTATTCTCTGCCCAATCTCCTAGGCCTGATCTGTCGCTATTTCTTGGATACTTATTCGCAAACCAACCATCATCCAGTAAAAAGAGGTCTACTCCCAGAGTAACGGCATCATCCAGCAACTCTACTAACTTTTCCTGGTCGAAATCAAAGTAGGTAGCTTCCCAATTATTCAGGAGGGTAAGGCGTTCTCCTTCTCCGTCATAAAGACGGTACTTTCTGGCCCAGTCATGCATATTCCTGCTGGCCTCTCCTATCCCATTTTCTGAGTACGCATAGACAAAGTGGGGCGTCTCAAAGGTCTGCTTTGGAGACAACTGATAGGCTGCCGCATGTGGGTTAGCTCCTACAACCAACCGAAGGTTATCATATCTATCCACTTCAAAATCAAACTGATAGTTCCCTGACCATGCCAGGTTGGCTAGCATTACCTTCCCTTCCTCCTCCTTCGCCTCTTGATCAAAGGACAGCATAAAAGTAGGAGGGCCATATAGATTAGCGCGGGTACCTAGCTTAGTATCCAACACTTTTATGCCATGTGTCAATTTGGTGGTTTCCGGCTGCATTTCTTCAGCCCATGAACCATGATAGTGCGTCAAATGGAAAGCATCATCCCTGAAATACATATTAGCTGAGGCATACTTTTTCAAGAGAATGGGCTCCGTCTCATTATTTTGGATTTCTACCCATTGCTCAAAGACATTTTGCTGCGGGTATACTTTATAAAAAAGGACCACTTTAGTTTTGTACACCTTATCTATCAGCTTAATCACAGTTAGGCTTATTCCCTCCTCCTCTTCTATTACCTCATGACCAGCGTAGGTCATCTCCGTAGAAGGATTCCCATCAGCATGCAGGATATCCAAGGCAGGTTCTGCTATATTCCAAGTACCTACCGGGGTGTAAACATGGTTAAATACATCCTCATTGGTACCATCATATCTCAGTTGACTAGCAATGGCTTCATAGTCCGACTTTTCGCTTAGTTTCTTTCCAAAATAAACCTGCCTGAGTCTACCGATATCATCTGTTTGTAGCACATGGGCATAGGAAGCGCTTTCAATCGGAATGACGGTTTGGGAGAATGCCGGGAAAAAAAGTAGAATAGAAATGAGTAGCAGATAAATGGCTCGCATATATGAGTAGTAAGTAGTTGATCAATCAAGCTAATAAATTCCTTGGCGGCTTAGCTACTTTGCGTGAGAAAATTTTCGCCTAAGGTGCTAAGAAAGTACTAATCAATAAGAGCTAAATCTGAAGACTCGTATACCACCTGATTATTCTTTGTGGGAAGCTGTTTTTTAAGCTTCCAGCAAGCCCGGGCGTCTGCTATAGGCCTTTCAGGATTGTCTTCCATAAAGTCTCTGAAGTACTGGTTCATCATGTTATGAGCAGCTATTTCCCGTTTAAAGTTGGGGTCTTTTTTGCGCTCCTCCAATTGCCACCACATGTCTATAGCATCATGTAGCGTTTTCCCGGGATGAGCCTTCACCCAGTCCATAAAGTCCGTATGGCAAACAAACTTAGGTCCTATCTGGCTTTGCAGGAATCCTCTCACATTAGGACCAAAGGAGATATTATCTGTGATAAGGGTGTCAAGGCTAAGGCTTTCGTTGGCCCAATTGAAAAGGGAGGTAGGCTTAGGTTTCTTTTTAGGTAGGAGAATAGCCCCATCGTTATCCAGGGCGTACTTAATTCTGTCCTGCAACTCAAACTTGGATCCTTGCATAGGTAACCCACTCGCTTTGCAGATATCCAAAAGCTCCCCTTTCTTCCAGTACCATCTTGCAAACTCTTCTCCGCTATGGATGTCTATGAAGTCAGGCCTTCCCATATTGAATATTGAATGAGTTTTGAATGTTGAATGATACCTAAAAGACAACACTGGAAACAGTAGGATGGTTTTATCCCTCAAGAACGCTACTATAAAACGCCATTTTGCTTGTACCCACTTAATTTTTTAGTTTGAGGGAAAGTCCTAGTGTCCATGAACCCGCTTCTCGCTGATACTGCTACTGATGCACGATCATATTTACCCCTGGTTGGAACCTTCATAATAGTAGTCTTAATCTTTCTTTTTAATCAATGGTTTCTCAGCAGAACCAAGTCCATTGCTAAGTCTCGGAAAATTCTCAGGCAAATTCTCGCCTTCTGCATAGTCCTGGTTGGGGCGGTGCTCATTATTTTTGCCATCCCGGATACGCTCATGGATAAGGGTGAGAAAGAACAGGCTATCGGATTCCTAGGGGCTATTTTTACTGCGGCCATAGCTCTGAGCTCTACGACCTTACTGGGGAATATCATTGCTGGATTAATGAGCCAGTCTGTGGACGAACTTAAGATAGGGTCCTTTATTTCCGTAGGAGATTATTTTGGCTGTGTAGAACGTAAAGGCTTACTCTACACGGCCATAGAAATGGAAGACAGTAATTTATTGGTCCTACCCAATCTCTACATTGCCTCTAATCCGGTACGCATTTACAGTGAAGAAAATACTTTCGTATCCTCCACTGTTTCCCTGGGATATGATGTCTCCAGGAAGAAAGTAGAAGAACTCCTAAAGGCGGCCGCTAGCTCTATTGACTTAAAAAATCCCTTTGTTATTGTAAAAGAGTTAGGAGATTTTTCCATTGTGTATATCGTCCATGGATCTCTGGAAAATGGGAATAAACTGGTGGGGAAAAGGTCAGCACTTAATGCCGCCATTCTGGATGTCTTTCATGAGAATAAAGTGGAAATTGTTTCTCCTACCTTCATGAATCAACGTCAGACACCGGAAGCTATGATTCCTAAAAAAGCCCGTACAAAGAAAGGAGAAACAGAACCTGAGACGGAATCGGAAAAAGACATCAATAAGTTGATGTTTAATCGTGCCTTTGCAAATAAAGACAAGCAGGAAAAGGAAGAACTGGTAAAGGGCTTAGGAGACATGATAGCTGATCTGGAGAAAAAACTTAAAGCTGAAGAGAACCCCTACACAAAAATGATTCTGGAGGCTCAGCTAAGTAGAAATCAACGAGAAAAAGAGGCCCTGGAAGAAGAACTACAAGCACTAAATCAGGAAAAAGAAACCCAAGAATAATATGGCTATTCCATTTGTTAGAACCCCAGACGAAAGATTTGAGAACCTACCTGGCTATCCCTTTGCCCCACATTATGCAGAGGTGGATGGCTTGAGAATGCACTATGTGGATGAGAACCCGGAAGGGAAAGAAGTGATACTTCTCCTGCACGGGGAACCTTCCTGGAGTTATTTATACAGAAAAATGATTCCTGTGCTCGTAGCAGGAGGATATAGGGTCATAGCTCCTGACCTGATAGGGTTTGGAAAGTCTGATAAGCCTACGCAGCAGTCAGACTATACCTACGCGAGGCATTTGGCCTGGTTAAAGGAGCTAGTATTTGAACGACTAAAATTGGAGAAATTCCATCTGTTTGTGCAGGACTGGGGCGGACTCCTGGGCTTGAGGATAGTGGCCGAGCATCCTGATAGCCTCCAGACCGTAACGGCAGGAAATACAGGTCTTCCAACCGGAGATCAGCAAATGCCAGATGCCTTCCTGGCATGGCAAAAGGCTTCTCAGAAGATGGATCCATTCCCGGTAGAGGTTATTCTTCAGCGAGCTACCGTTTCAGAATTATCTCCTGAAATACTGGCTGCCTACAATGCGCCCCACCCTGCTGAGACTTACAAGGCTGGAGCCAAAATATTCCCGGCTTTGGTGCCGACCACTCCTGAAGACCCTGAGAATGCCAATAACAAAGCTGCCTGGGCTTCCCTTATGAAGTTTGAAAAGCCCTTCCTGACCCTATTTAGTGATAGTGATCCTGTTACCAAAGGGGGAGAAATGATCATGCAGAAACTGATTCCAGGAACTAAAGGACAGCCTCATGAGATCATCCAGGGAGGAGGTCATTTTTTTCAGGAAGACAAAGGAGAAGAAATAGCCCAAAAGATGCTGGCCTTTATAGCCTCAGTCTAGCAATGGCATAAAATTAAACAGTTTTTCGGGTAAAAATTGGTACTCCCGAGTCGGGCTCCGCCTTAAGTTTTAGAAAATTATACCTCCATGTGTAGGAGCGGATTCATCCGCCCTTTAAACCCTAACGGTAGTTAAAACAGCCGCTACATTAGGTTTCGATGAGCCCACCATTTGAATGGTGGGAAACAAGGGCCGTTAAACAATCAATTCTGATAACCCATCCTAAGGCTATCTACCGGGGAAATACCCTCCATGGAATCTAAAACCAGTTACCTTTGGGTAGATTTTGCTATTAACGATACACCCGATATGTACCCAAGCCTGATTTAATAATCGGATGTTCTTATTCGGTTATACATTTCAGGCACTTTTTCCTTCCCTTCAAACCTTTGAACCCACAACCCCCCTTATCATGCCTTATTATCAATACCTAAAATCTGTCAGTGAGGAAGAAAGAGTCCGTGCTTCCCATGGATTATTACGCCTAAAAGAGGCCTTGGCAGCACAGATTCCCGCTAAAAAGGTAGCTGAAAACCTGCTGATTGCTACCTGGAACATCAGAGATTTTGACTCAAAGGCTTATGGATTCCGTTCTCAGGAAGCCATCTATTATATAGCGGAGATCATTGACCATTTTGATCTCGTAGCCGTTCAGGAGGTCAATGAAAACCTGGCTGCTCTACACCGGGTGAAAAAGGTACTAGGGTTTTCATGGAAGGTGATTTTCTCAGATGTTACAGAGGGCTCATCAGGGAATGATGAGCGATTGGCTTTTTTGTATGATTCCAGAAAACTCTCCTTTACGGGGCTGGCAGGAGAGATCGTAGTGCCCCCTATTAAGGAGGACTCAGAAGAGGGAGAAACCATCTATACCCCACAGGATCAACTCTCAAGAACCCCCTTAATTGTGGGCTTAAGAACCAGCTGGTTTAAATTCTCAATCTCCACTGTTCACATTCTTTACGGGGAAAACAGAAATGATGACCCAAGGAGGGTAAAAGAGATAGAACTTCTTTCGGATTTCCTGGCGGAGCGGACAGATAACCCACACGCTAATTCGCCTAATATGATCTTATTGGGGGACTTCAACATTTTCAAGCCATCCAATAAAACCTTTGAGAAAATCACGGATAATTTCCTCATTCCTGAGGAACTAAGAGATCTTCCTTC
>JBCCLI010000377.1:0-6508 GCA_039026975.1 Bacteroidota bacterium
CATATGTTTCCAGAAATGAAGACCTGTATGCGTTCAGGGATCTCACTAGTAAGCGGCCTCCATGAGTTCTTGTCTGATGAGCCTGAACTGAGTGAGGTAGCAGAAAAGTATGGGGTGTCACTCATAGATGTGAGAAAGCCCAAGCCTAGAAAGGAGCTGCATTTCTGGAGCGGAAAAATCATGGAAGTAAGCTGCCCTAAAGTTGCTGTAATGGGAGCTGATTGTGGGATAGGAAAGAGA
The DNA here is from genome assembly GCA_039026975.1 of Bacteroidota bacterium. GTDB lineage: Bacteria > Bacteroidota > Bacteroidia > J057 > J057 > JBCBKZ01. Next base: position 241 of record JBCCLI010000377.1, read on the forward strand.
ACTACGGCTAGATTCTTAGTAGAAAAGCTACAAGAAGAGGGCGTAAATGCCCAAATGATTTATACTGGACAGACCGGTTGGTTACAGGGGGGAGTGTATGGATTTATTTTTGATTCTACCCTAAATGACTTTGTCTCCGGGGAGTTAGAACATGCTATCCATAGCTGTTTTGTAAAGGAGGGTCCCGACATCATTATTGTAGAGGGACAGGCCGCTTTACGGAATCCCAGTGGGCCATGTGGTTCTGAGTTCCTGGTTTCCGGCCAAATGGATGGGGTTATTCTCCAGTATGCTCCGGCCAGAAAGTTTTATAAAGGGTGGGAGAAAACAGGTATTCCCATGCCTGACCCCGCCTCTGAGATAGCCCTTATCAAGGCCTACGGGGTACCTACCTTGGGCATGAGTCTTAATACAAAGGGATTAACACAGGCAGAGGCCCAGCAGTACCAAAACACCTATGCTGACTCCTTAGGTCTTCCGGTAGTCCTACCTGTGGAGGAAGGCGTAGAAGGGCTATTATCATCTATCAAAAGTCTATTGCCCTCATGAAGATTACATCCATCAGAGTAGAAAAGGAAAACCTGGAATTGACTAGGCCCTATTCCATAGCCTATAAGACAGTAAGCGCAGTGGAAAATGTCATCGTCAGGGTAGAAGGGGAGAATGGAATGACAGGAATAGGCGCCGCCAATCCCAGTAAGCTGGTAGTAGGAGAAGATGTGCATGAGACGGAACAGCTCCTCAATGAGCAAGCCCTCAATCAATTTGTAGGTAAAGATATACGTGAAATACACCTACTATGTGAAAGACTGCATGAGCTTTTTCCGGGTAAACCTGGTGCTAAATGTGCATTGGATATAGCTTTTTATGACCTCTTCACCCAATATCTAGGGGTACCTCTAGCTAGCTATCTTGGCCAGGCACATACGGAACTCCCCACTTCTATTACTATAGGGATAAAGACCCTCGAAGAAACCATGGAGGAGGCGGGAGAATATGTAGGACGGGGGTTCTCATACTTGAAAGTAAAAATTGGTGGAAACTTAGAGGAAGACCTTGAACGGTTAACTAAGCTTCGGGAAAAATATGGTACTAGTATCCACATAAGAGTAGATGCCAATCAAGGATATTCAGTAGAAGAATTTACTACTTTCTATCATAGAAGCACAAAACTTGATTTGGAGCTGGTAGAACAACCACTTCCCAGAGATAAGACTGCTCATATGGGAGATTTTTCTCCTGAAATAAGGAAAGTGATAGCCGGAGATGAGTCTTTAGTAAATGTAGAGGATGCGCTATTCTTAGCCCGGGGAGAAACCCTTTGTGGGATTTTTAATATTAAGCTCATGAAGTGCGGGGGGGTATATCAGGCTAAAAGAATAGCGGAAATAGGAAGAAATCACGGAATTTCGCTTATGTGGGGATGTAATGATGAAAGTATAATCAGTATTTCCGCCGCGTTACATGCTGCTTTTTCCTGCCCTCACACCCGTTACTTAGACCTGGACGGAAGCCTGGATTTAGCTAAGGACGTAGTGGCAGGAGGCTTTGTGATGCAAGATGGGGTGATGTCCTTATCTGGAGGTACGGGCCTAGGGGTGAAAATATTATGAGTAGATCCTAAAACACTTTTTTCAATTAAAACGGCCGTTATCGGTAGGCTATCTTATGGATGTAGCTACTATCCGTAGCCTAATTCTCTTCTAAAATTCCTTTCCCTTAACGCTGATAGATGAAGAGGAAAAGTGGACAGCGTTTCCTTGATAATCCTATTAGTATTATAAAAATTTTCTGTGAACTAACAGGACAGTCATGGTTCATCATACAAACCAGACTTGCCTTCCAGATTACCATTATATACTGTGCTTATTGTTGAGTTTTCTTATGTTTCTACCAGAAGGAAAGCCTTCTCCATTATCAGAGGCCTATCTGGCTGGTCTTTCTGTTAGAGATTCCGCGGGCCATTTCAAACAAATGCACAGAATGGCTAAGTCTCAGGGTAAGTATCTCGCCATCTTTTTTTATGATGTCATGTCTACTAAAAGCAGAGAGGCAGAAAAGATGCTATATGCTAAATACCAATATGACCAGCAGTTTAGTACTTCTGTATTATTGATGAGGCAAAATGGATTTGCTGTATCTGGAGAGGCCAAGCAATTAAAAGAAGCCTTTTACATTAAGAGACTCCCTACCCTACTCATTCTGGATGAAGAAAGAAGAGTAGTGGAGAAAATAGAAGGTAGTTTTGGAGAAGAAATAGTGAACAAGTTATTCCATGAAGAAGTAGAAAAAGATAATCTTCCTTTTTCCTGGCAGAAAGAGAAAGTTTCTGAAGTAAGCACAAACGCCTACAGGGCAGCAGGTGCAAGTACGAGGGCTTCAACTTCTTCTACTTATATGCCTTCTTTTACTTACTTCCCTACGGAAGCGTATGTCCTTCAGCCGGAAAAAGAAGGGTATAACGCGCCTCAGTATGGGTTAGTCATCCGCTCGGGATTAAGCTGGGAGCAATGCGTGCAGCGTACAGGAGCATGGTTATTATTATGGCCCTCTATAATTTGGGCAAGGTATGATGAGAATGATACATACAGCCTGGTATTAGGAGGATCAGAAAAAAAGCGGGAGATAAAAAAATTCAAAAGGTACCTGGCTGAACATGGAATTTCCTCCACTGTAAGCCTGTTTGCACCAGATATATATCATTATCGGAGGCTATTTTAGGTAAGGTCTACGTGAAAACTATACTTTTCCTCCTCTGATATTGACCTTCTAATCCCCATGTATCTGTATATACATGTGTGCATGTGCCTTTTACTATCAACTTCCGGTAGGCTAATCACTAGCTACGGATCAGTTACATTAACGCTTGAATTAGCTCTTGAGCATTTATATCCATCCCCATTAAAGCGAAAGTATTCATTCACAGCCATTTTTCAGCGGATAAGTGCTAATACCTCTCATTTAAGATGTGGAAACTATATACCTAAAGGTTAGGTTAAGCCGGGGCTCCACCAGTTTTTTAGTTTTGGGGACCTGATGCTTCCAGTATTGCTGAGTAAGCCCTTTCATCACAAAGAGAGAGCCTGACTTTAGCGAAAAGCTGATGAGGGGAATTTCTTTTCGGTACTTGTGTTTGAACTGAAACCTTCTTTCTGCTCCCAGGGAAATAGAGGCAATAACTGGTTGCTGTCCCAGCTCTTTTTCATCATCACTATGCCAGCCCATGCTATCTGCTCCTTCTCTGTAAAGGTTAATGAGGACGCTGTTAAACTGAGCCTTACAAAAATCAGCTACTTTTTTTTTCAGAGATAGGAGTTCCGGCGTCCAGGGCTGAGGCGGAAGCTTTAGCCCGGAGTAGGTGTAGGAGGCCTCAGGTTCACCATGCCAGGCAGTAAGCCTAGGCTGAGCTACTTTTTTCCCGAATAAGTGGATATACTCCTGTTTCCATGGAATAGAAGCAAGTAGCACCTCTTTCATGTGAGTAGCCTCCTGCTGAGAGAGGAAGTCTTCCACATGTATCCACGCTGCTTCAGGCGGGGCATAAAAAGCACGATTCCCCCGCTTATGAGTCAACCAGTTTTTCAGATAAGCTTCCATGTAGAATCTACCAATCGTTTGTGGAAGAGGAGGTAAAGATGTACATTAACATATAGAGATAAAGAGTTTATCTCAGCTAAAATCATAAAATCTAACACGTAAACCTAAACACATTGCTATGAGCAGTCTATTGTATTTTGCACTTATCGGTATAGCCGCAGGATGGTTAGGAGGTAGAATCATGAAGGGAAGTGGGTTCGGCCTCATCGGAAATCTGGTAGTCGGAGTAATAGGTGCCATTCTAGGCGGATGGGCTTTAGGCGCCCTTGGGATTTATACAAGTGGACTAATAGGCTCACTGATTTCAGCCACAGTAGGTGCTATGTTATTACTGTTTATTGTCAGCCTTATTAAAAAGTGATCCCACTTAAGTAGGCATCTTGTGAAAAAACACCGTGGGTATCCTGAGAGGGATACCCACTATTATTTTGCTTACCTGCTAAGCGGCTAGCTCTGTAGTTGCAGCCTGCTGTTCTTCTGGTGTTAGCTTCGCAATCTTATACCCGGCAAACCCTATGATCATAGTCATAATAGGACTGATAATATTAAAGAAGCAGTAAGGGGCATAAAGTAAGGTGGCTACCCCTAATACACCCGCCTGGGTAGCTCCACAGGTATTCCATGGGATAAGCACAGAAGTAACAGTACCAGAATCTTCCAGCGTTCTGCTAAGGTTTTGGGGGGCTAAGCCTCGGTCTCTAAAAGTGGAGGCATACATTCTCCCAGGTACTACAATAGAAAGGTACTGGTCTGAAGCTGTCACATTGAAGAATAAGCAGGTGCCAGTAGTGGTAGCTATGAGGGAACCCGTAGATTTTGCCAGCTTAATGAGGGATTCAGTGATTCTCTTCAGTAATCCACAAGCTTCCATGATACCTCCAAAAAGCATGGCACAGATGATCAGCCAAATGGTATTAAGCATACCTGCCATACCTCCTGTAGAAAGTAGTTCATTAGCAATTTCATTAGAGGTAGTTACACTGGTATCTCTGGATAAGGCATTCATAACTGTTACATAGGCATCAGCAGCATAGCTTCCCGTTTTCCCTCCCAGCTCACTTACTATACCTGGTTGAAAGATGAGGGCAAATACCCCACCCAATAATGAGCCTGCTAATAAGGCTGGCACTGCTGGAACTTTCTTTACTATCATCCAGATCACGGCTACAGGGACTAAAAAAAGCAGTAAGTTAATATTGAATTTTTCACTAATGGCAGCTAGTAAAGGCTCTACTTCTGTAACATCAGCACTCCCAGAGCCGCTAAACCCTATAAAGAGAAAAATCAAAAGGGTAATGACAATAGAAGGAATGGTGGTAAGGGTCATATACCGTATGTGCGTAAATAAGTCAGTTCCGGCTACGGCAGGTGCCAGGTTAGTGGTATCAGACAGGGGGGACATTTTATCACCGAAATAGGCACCGGAAATGATGGCTCCTGCTATCAGCCCCTCTGACCATCCAAGTGCTTTTCCTATCCCTAATAGCGCAATCCCTACAGTAGCTACAGTAGACCATGAACTGCCTGTAGCCAGAGATACGATAGCACAAACGATACAGGCAGCAAACAGGAAGATCTGGGCATTTAGGATTTTGAGGCCATAGTAGATCATAGCTGGGACTATTCCACTAATCAGCCAGGTACCCGCTAAGGAGCCTATCAGTAATAAGATTACGACAGCAGGTAAGGCAGATTTCACACTATTTACCGCGCCACTAAATAGCCCTTTCCAGCTATAGCCTAGCCTCATGCCCACAAGAGCGGCTATCCCTCCTGCTAAAAGTAGCACAAACTGGTTAGCACCACTCAGGCTGTCATCTCCGTAGAGAATGACATTAGTAGCTAAAAGAATAATCAGAAAAATGATAGGCACCAGCGCTTCTAGTAGGCTGGCTTTTCTTACAGTAGAAGGTTCATTCATAACGGTATTCCAGGCTTAGGCATGAGCTACTGAAATTAGGAAAATATATGGGATATCGCATCCATTTTTGATTCCCTCCGAAAAATCGTATAATACTATTACGCTTCAAAGTACTCGCTCATGACTACAGAAAAGAAACTTGATGGGGTTACTCTGTCCAGAAGGAAGCGACTTACGCTGATTAAGCAATACGTCGAGTCATTCTGTGTGCAGCACCAGTTAGAAGAACTGACCCCTATAGCTACACATGCTACTTATCTATTATGCCGTACAGGATCTCATATCCTGGATCAGGAGGCCTATGTCTACTGGGCTTGTGGCATCATGATGAGCCTCCTAAAAGTGAATGGGCTATTCTCCAGAGCAGGTGCTCGCACGTTTACACCTAAGCAGGTGGCCACCCTTTTTCAACTCAGCGCCGCTCAAGGGACTAAGAGCGCCAATAAGGTGAAGTCGCTCTTACGTATGAGAAGTTTTGACCCTGAATGGCAAATGAAGGGTAGGCAACTATCCAGCCCTAATGCATGGATGATATGGTTTGATGGGAAGCTGGTAGATGCTCGCAAGCTTTCTACTGACATGCAGCAGAAGGCCTACCGCCAGGGCCTTATTCCGTTTTTGCCTTAAGTCAGAAGGATCTGTAAGAACGAATAGTTTGTGGACAGGAGCCCGCACACTTCTCTATTGACAAGCTCCAGCTTGTTCGGCAAGAAAGCATAGGACTCCAGTCCTATAAAAAATAGACTCAGG
>JBCCLI010000378.1:0-6478 GCA_039026975.1 Bacteroidota bacterium
CCTGGAGATGCAGAATAATTTCCTTACAGATGACAGCCCGGATGCCTATGAAAAAATAGTGGACCAGCTATTGGCAGATAATCACTATGGAGAAAAAATGGCCATACATTGGTTAGATCTGGCCCGCTATGCAGACTCCCACGGATACCAGGATGATGGCTACAGAACTATGTGGCCCTGGCGGGACTGGGTCATTCACGCCTTTAATGAGAATTACTCCTTTGAGAAATTCCTGACCTGGCAGTTAGCAGGAGACCTCTTGCCTGATCCCAGCAAGGAAATGTTACTGGCTACCGGCTTTAATCGGAACCATAAGATCACCCAGGAAGGGGGCGTCATACAAGAGGAATACAGGATAGAGTACGTAACAGATAGGACTAATACTTTTGGGAAGGCCTTCTTGGGGCTTACGTTGGAATGTGCAAAGTGCCATGACCATAAGTATGACCCTATTTCTCAGGAAGCCTACTATAGCACCTTCGCCTTTTTCAATCAGGTTCCGGAGAAAGGCCTATATGCAGATATAGGGCTTAATTCTCCCGGAGATCCTCCCAAGATGATTATTTCTCAAGAGGAAGTGGAGGAGGTATTAGACTTTATTAATCTCACTGATACCGCAGGCGTTACAGTTATGGTCATGGATGACTCCTCCAAGGTAAGACCTACCTATATTCTGGAGAGAGGGATCTATGATGCACATGGAGAGGAGGTCAGTTTTGGTACACCAGAGGACGTCATGAAATTTGACACTACGCGTTATGCACCTAACAGACTGGGCCTCTCTCACTGGTTATTAGCTAAAGAGCACCCCCTTACTTCCAGGGTATTTGTAAATAGAATCTGGCAGGAGTTTTTTGGAAAAGGCCTAGTGAAGACCTCAGAAGATTTTGGGATGCAGGGAGATCTACCTTCTCATATAGAACTCCTGGACTGGCTGGCAGTAGACTTCAGAGAGAATGGGTGGAACATTAAGCGGCTAGTCAAACAGATTGTAATGTCCGCCACCTACCGACAGTCTTCTGTAATAACAGATAGTAAGCAGAAGAAAGATCCTGAAAACGTCTACCTCTCTTACGCCCCGCGCTTACGCTTACCAGCAGAACTGGTGAGAGATCATGTATTGGCTAGTAGTGGCTTACTAAATAGAGAAATAGGAGGGCCCAGTGTGAAGCCTTATCAGCCGGATGGTATTTGGGAATCTACTACCTCAGGTCGTGGACTTCTGGCTAAGTACGTGCAAGATCATGGAGAAGATTTATACAGGCGAGGTATGTATATGTTCATCAAACGGACAGCTCCACACCCCGCGATGCTAATGTTTGACGCCTCTAACCGAGACCAGTGTGAAGTAAGAAGGATGAGTACCAATACCCCCTTACAAGCCCTGGTTATGCTAAATGATCCCTACATATTAGAAGCCTCTAGGGTATTGGCAGAGAGCCTGATTCTTTCAGGCAAAGAAACGGAAGATCTGATAGAGACCGCTTTCAAACTCATTCTCTGTAGAGAAATGGAAACAGAAGAACAGCGGCTCCTTATGTCCTATTATGAGGAAGAGCAGGCCTACTTTTCCGCACATAAGGAGGAAGCTGATGCTTTTATTCAGGTGGGAGAATTTCCCTATCAGGGAGTAGAGGATACCCCAACTTTAGCTGCTGTCATGCAACTCATACACACCATGTATAATATGGAAGAGAGCATTGTAAAATCCTGAGGAAGAAGAAGGTTAAGTAGAAGTTTAAGTCTAAGTTTAAGTCTAAGAGTAAGTTTAAGTCTAAGTCTAAGTTTAAGTAGAAGTCTAAGAGTAAGTAGAAGATTAAGAGTAAGTAGAAGTTTAAGTCTAAGATTAAGAGTAAGTAGAAGTTTAAAAGTAAGAGTAAGAAGAAGTTTAAATCTAAGAGTAAGTAAAAAGATAAGTATAGAATTGGCATTCAAAACTCAACATTCAGCAAACATCACTCAAAATTAAAAATTAACCACTCGACACTAACGATACCATTCCATGGCTAACCCATTTTTAGAGAATAGATTTAACCTCACACGTAGACATTTTTTGGGTAAACTCAGTGTGGGCCTTGGGTCGGTAGCCTTAGGTTCCCTACTCATGCCAGACCTATTTTCTGGTGGGGAGAGTGATGAAAAGGCCTTGCCTACCGGCCTGGCACATTTCGCCCCTAAGGCTAAAAGGATCATCTATCTTTTTCAGAATGGAGCCCCTTCCCAGCTGGAAAGCTTTGATTATAAGCCGCTCCTAAATAAAATGATAGGGCAGGACTTACCTGAATCCATCAGAAATGGGCAGCGTCTAACGGGTATGACCGCAGGTCAGGATAAGTTTCCCCTGGTGGGTTCCTATTTTAATTTCCAGCAGCATGGTGAGAGTGGCATTTGGGTGAGTGACCTATTTCCCCACATAGCCAGCATAGCAGATGATATATGCGTGGTGAGAAGTATGCATACGGAAGCTATCAACCATGATCCTGCCCTTACTTTCATGCAGACGGGTGCCCAGCAGGGAAACAGGCCCTCTATGGGTGCATGGATGAGCTATGGACTGGGTAGTGAGAATAAAAATTTGCCTGCCTACTGCGTCCTGCTGTCCAGAGGAAGAGGAAACGGCCAAGGCGTTTACGCCAAGCTGTGGACTAACGGCTTTCTGGATAGCATCCATCAGGGGGTACAGTTCAGTAATAGTGATGATCCTGTCTTGTACCTGAAAAATCCTGAAGGCATGGATGGAAAGTCCCGACGTAGAATGCTGGATAAACTGGCAGAGCTTAACCAAATGGGCTTTGATGAGTTTGGAGATCCAGAAATCCAGACTAAGGTACAGCAGTATGAGATGGCTTACCGTATGCAGACGGCTGTACCGGAGTTGACAGACTTAAAGAAGGAACCAGATCATATCGTGAGAATGTACGGAGCCTCCTGCTTAAGTCCGGGTACCTATGCGGCTAACTGCCTGCTGGCGAGGAAGCTTTCTGAGGCGGGCGTACGCTTTGTGCAGCTCTACCACCAGGGATGGGACCAGCATGACAGCCTGGTACAGCAGATGCCCCTACAAGCGGAGGACGTAGACAGACCTACTGCTGCTCTTATTAAAGACCTGAAGCAAAGGGGCTTACTGGATGAGACCCTAGTGATATGGGGAGGAGAATTTGGCCGCACTAACTACTGTCAGGGAAAGCTCAGCGGTAGTAACTATGGGAGAGATCACCATCCACGGGCCTATTCTATTTTTATGGCTGGAGGCGGAGTGAAACCGGGAATAGCTTATGGAGAAACAGATGAGTTTGGGTATAATATAGTGAAAGACCCCGTACACGTAAATGACTTCCATGCCACCATTCTACACCTGATGGGCCTGGACCATGAGAAGCTTACCTATAAGCATCAGGGCAGAAGGTACCGCTTAACAGATGTGGCAGGGGAGGTAGTAAAGGGAATTCTCGCATAATTAACTACTAGATGAGACTACTACAGAAAATAGCACCCAACCTACTATTTGGGTTGACGATGCTACTGCTGTTCCTGGTCATATTTGAGGAGAATATCCAATTGCCAGCCTTTTTGCAGGTAAGTGGAAGGATGCATCCTATGGTTCTCCATCTACCTATAGGACTGGTAGTAGCATTAGGGGGTAGCCTACTGCTAAAACCAGCCATGGAAGCTAAGTCTTTCAAAGTATTATTCTCTGGATTACTTACCCTTACCACTTTCTGTACCTTGTTGACAGCCTTATTTGGATTGTTCCTCTCCCTGGAAGGGGGATATGAGTCAGCATCTTTAGCCAGGCATAAGTGGAGCGGAGTAGGTATGGCAGTAGCTATGTACCTATGGTATCTCCTGAATGAAAGAAGTATTCCTTCTGCCAAGCTCACCCAGTTAGGTTTAGTATCTATAGGGATTCTCATGCTGCTAGCAGGACACTGGGGAGGAGAGCTTACCCATGGAGAAGGATATGTACTGGGCCCTGTTCGTATGGAAGAAGTACCAGCTATCACTCCTGAGACCTCTTTATATATGGCTGCTGTTCAGCCTGTACTGGAACAAAAGTGTTTCGGATGTCATAATACAGGGAAATCTAAAGGACAATTGATCATGAGTAATCCGGCCCTATTCATGGCCGGAGGTGAGCATGGTCCCTCTCTACTGAAAGGAGATCCGGATAACAGCCTCATGATCCAGCGGGCTCACCTTCCACTAGAACATGAAGAGCACATGCCACCAGAAGGAAAGCTTCAATTATCTGAATTGGAAATCCAGCTTCTCCATCAGTGGATACAGTCTGGTGCAGACTTTAACAAGCCATTAGGTGCGTATCAAGAGGAGGATTCTCTCTACCTACTTGCCACACAATTTTTTGAGCTAGCTGATACGGAAAATGCTACCTACGCCTTCGAGCCTGCCTCCCCCGCCCTGATAGAAAAACTCAATACTCCCTTTAGGACTGTGAATCCCGTGGCCAAGGGTTCGCCTGCGCTAGCTGTCACCATTTTTGTGAGAAAAACCTACCAGCCTTCTTTTCTGCAAGACCTCCTGCAAGCCAAAGAACAGATTGTTTCTCTCAACCTGACAGATCTCCCTATTCAGGATAAGGATATGCAAATCCTGGCTGCTTTTCCTAATCTGGAGAAACTCATCCTAAATGGGACTGATATCCAGGGCAAGAACCTAAACCTGCTAAGTGCAAATGAAAAGCTGGCTAGTTTATCCCTCTCTAACACTAGTCTGGCTTCAGATGCATTAGAATCCTTAGCAAAGATTCCCTCTTTGCGTGAACTATTTGTCTGGAGTGCCGGCATAGCAGAAGAGGATATACAAAGGTGGAAGGATAAGCTCTCAGGGGTATTAGTACATGAGGGATACTTTCCTGATAAAAGTGAAATTCTCAAACTTAATCCTCCAAGGTTAGTGAATAAAAATAATATGTTAGCAGAAGGGGAGGGGATAGACTATGTACACAAGTTTCCAGGAGTGGAGCTTAGATATACCACAGATGGGACTGATCCTGACAGCCTGACTTCTCCTGTATATACAGAAACTATCTATCCTGATCAGTTTACCCTCTTAAAAATAAGAGCCTTTTCAGAAGGCTGGCAGGGGAGTGACGTACTGGAGAAAAGTTTCTTCTTAGAAGGGATCTCTCCCACTTCTGCCAGACTCATTTATCCTACACATAGTACCTATCCTGGAAAAGGAGCTATCAGCCTGATAGATGGACAAAAGGCAGACCCTGACCAGTTCAGGGTTCCTAACTGGCTAGGATATAAGGAGACGGACTTTGCGGCTTACCTGTACTTTGAGGAGGAGGTACCTGAAATTAAGCAGGTAACCCTGAGCTATGGGAGAAATGTAGGCGCCTATATTATGCCACCTACTAAGGTGACAGTATGGGGGGGAGATAATGAGAGGAACATGGAAAAACTGGGAAGTATCAAAACAGGAAAAATTGACTCCTATGTATCTAATGTTACAGCAGGTATACCGATAGACATTCCTAAAGGAAAGTATGCTTGCTATAAAGTAGTGGCAGAAACCCTTAAGGTTCTTCCTGAATGGCACAGAGGGGCTGGTACGCCGGCATGGATCTTTATAGATGAGGTGCTATTTTACTAGGATAAATGGAGTGAGATAGATTTCCTTTTCTGAGTGAATAGGCGCTTAGTTGGAGGTGGATTATAGGCTAAGGCAGGGAAATAAGAGGCATAGTTTCACAGAATTAGTAGGGGGTAGCTAATAGGCTAGCCTTTTCCAGCACATTTTTTGTAGCCCCAGAAAATAGCCACAGATTCACAGATGAGAAATGAACATCTGTGAATCTGTGGCCTTACTAGTTGGGAGATTATAAGATCAGCCATTGTTATAGTAGAAACGCTCATGGGTGATATGATCTCCTTCCCACTGTTGACGAGAAATTTGCTCCATCTTTACTCTATTTCCATCTTGGAAAGTGATATCCATAGTGGACTCTATAAAGGTCACCCCATTTTCCTCATCAGAAGCTATGCTGGTTACTTCTAGCCCATGGAATTCCTTTACCATTCCTAGAAACTGTTCTTCATAATTACGACAAGTAGTTTTTCCTTCTCTGGTACCGCGAGGCTCAGTCATTACTACATTATCTCCATAGTACTTATCAAAGGCATCAAGTAGCTTTCCCTGGCCCATCATGTTATAAATATCTTGTGCTTTTTCTTTGTAGTTCATAATTTAATGTTTAAACTTTATTACCTATATTTTGTCTAATTAACGTTTAAACATTGAAATTTGTTTCTCTTTTTTCAGAAAAATTTTTTTAGGGTAGGGGGTTCTCCTATGAAGGCTTTCAATATTGTTAATTTGCAATGGAATCTGAGGGTAATCCCTGAATAAGTGGGAATATCAAAATCAGGAAACAGGCTAATCTTAGGAGAAGAAAAGCCACAGATGCACAGATTATAAAGAGATAAAAGTACCTGCTGCAAATCTGTGAATC